>NZ_CAUTSL010000050.1:0-16809 GCF_963540955.1 Actinomyces bouchesdurhonensis | reverse complement strand
CCGGTGTAGGGCACCTGGCCCTCGATGCCCTCGGGGACGATCTTGTCGTCGGAGGTGACGTCGGCCTGGAAGTAGCGGTCCTTGGAGTAGGACTTGCGCCCGCGCGAGCTCATCGCGCCGAGCGATCCCATGCCGCGGTAGCGCTTGAACTGCTTGCCGTTGGTGAACACGACTTCGCCGGGGGACTCCTCGCAGCCGGCCAGCAGGGAGCCGAGCATGACGGTGTCGGCGCCGGCGACGAGGGCCTTGCCGATGTCGCCCGAGTACTGCAGGCCGCCGTCGGCGATGAGCGGGACTCCGGCGGGGCCGCAGGCCTGGGCGGCCAGGTGGATGGCGGTGATCTGGGGGACGCCGACGCCGGCGACGACGCGGGTCGTGCAGATCGAGCCGGGGCCCACGCCGACCTTGACGGCGTCGACGCCCGCGTCGATGAGCGCCTGCGCGCCCTCGGTTGTGGCGACGTTGCCGCCGATGATGTCGATGCCCTCAAACGTCGGGTCAGCCTTGATGCGGCGGATCATGTCGAGGGCGAGTTGGGCGCCGCCGTTCGCGGTGTCGACGACGAGGACGTCCACGCCGGCCTCGGCCAGGGCGGTGGCTCGCTCCCAGGTGTCGCCCCAGTAGCCGACGGCCGCGCCGACGATGAGGCGTCCGCGCGAGTCCTTCGTGGCATTGGGGTACTGCTCGGTCTTGACGAAGTCCTTGACGGTGATGAGGCCGGTCAGGTGGTCGTTCTCGTCGACGATGGGCAGCTTTTCGACGCGGTGTTCGGCCAGCAGGTGCTTGGCGTGTTCACGGGAGATGCCGACCTGGCCGACGACGAGGCGGTCACGCGGGGTCATGCAGTCGCGCACGCGCAGGGTGGCCCACTCGCCCTGGGGGACGAAGCGCAGGTCGCGGTTCGTGATGATGCCCAGGAGGGTGCCGTCCTCGTTCACGACGGGCAGGCCGGAGACGCGGTAGTGGCCGCAGAGGCGGTCGAGTTCGTCGATGGTCGCATCGGGGCCGACGGTCACCGGGTCCTCGACCATGCCGGATTCGCTGCGTTTGACCTGGCGGACCTGCGCGGCCTGCTCCTCGATGGAGAGGTTGCGGTGCAGGACGCCGATGCCGCCCTGGCGGGCCATGGCGATGGCCATGCGGGCTTCTGTGACGGTGTCCATGGCGGCGGACAGGAGCGGCACGCGCAGGGAAATGTTTTTCGTGAGGCGACTGGACGTGTCAACGGATGAAGGAACGACGTCCGTGAGCTCGGGCAGGAGCAGGACGTCGTCGTAGGTGAGGCCGGTCAGGCCGAAAGGATCATGTGTTGCGAGTTCTCCCATGGGCCAATTGTAGGTGGTCGGCGGGCCTTTCGCGTCCCTTCGGGTGTTGCGCGGAGCGCCGTGCACGAGGCCGGGGCGCATATACGGGCCGAGGCGCGCGAGATACGCCATAGGTTCGAGGCCGGTGCAGCTCCCGGGTCAAGCGACGCTGCTGCGGTGGGCCGCTGCGGCGGCGCGGGCGGTTGCGCCCGTGACGGTGAGGTCGATCGGGGCTGCGCCGCGCGCGAGCATGCGGGCGGCGGTGAGGGCGTCGGGGCGCCCCTCCCACACGTGCATGGACACGGTGCCGTCGGGGGCGATTTCGTGGATCCAGCGTCCTGCCCCTGCGCGAGCGTGAGAGTCGGCCCAGGCGACGGCGCGCGCGTAGTCGACGGCAAGGTCGTCGGCGCGGTCAGGTTCGACCAGTTCGGCTAGGACGCGCGCGGCGCTGGCGGCTTCACATACGACCCAGTGCATGCGCTGGGGGGCGGCGACAACGCCTGTGGGGTCACGCGTGTAGATGATGCCGCCGATGCCTTGATCGGTCCAGCCGTCGGCGAGTGCGCGGTCGTAGAGTGCTGTTGCCGTGTCGAGCATCCAGAGGCCCGGGGTCTCTCCCATGCGGGTGAGAATCGCGTGAGTCTGACCGATGAGACGCGCGGCTTTAAAGCCGAGGCCTGGCAGGGTGTCGCCGGGCCGGATGAGTTCGAGGGGAGGCTGCTCACAGGAGGGTGGCAGGGGCCGCCACTCCTCGTCGTAGAGGTCGGGTAGGACGAAGCCGCAGCGCGCAGCGACTTCCCCGACGAGGCGAACGATGGAGCGTGCGCGATCGAACCAGACGCGTTGTCCCGTGGCCTCCCACGCAGCCAGGTAGGCCTGGGCGGTGTCGAGGTTGGTGGACAGGCGCCGCAGGGGCGAGCACTTACCGCTGGCCGCTTCGATGTCTTCGCGTACGGCGCCGTAGGAGGGATCCCACCAGCGCGCATCCTGGTCACGGTCGAGGTCATCCAGGAGAGTGCGCGCGTCCTCGTGGCCTGCCAGGATGGCGGCGGCGGCTGCGCCGATCATCGCGGATTGGGCGCGCTGGGAGAGGATTGCGCGGGGCACGGGGGTGGCGCTGGTCTCGGAGGTGGGGACGACCTCGGCGTACCAGGAGCCGTTCGCAGCGCGCAGCGGGCCTGTCAGGGCGGCGAGTCCATGGGAGACCAGGTGGGAGGCCCCTTCAATGCCGCGCATCTGGGCGAGCGCAAAGACGTGGGTCATGCGGGCGCTGATGCGCGCGTCCAGGGGGCGTCCGAGGTCCGCCTGGCCGTCGGCGCGCAGGTAGGCAAAACCGACCCGCGCCTTCGACCGGGACGCGAAGGAAACGAGCGCGTCAAAATCGGCGTCGAATGCGCGGCGTAGATCCTCATTGTTCCAGGGGGCGTTCATGACTGTTCTCCTGCCGGTGCGTACTCTCACGGTATCACCTGACCAGGACTCTTGGCGTGAGCGGGCGACCCGAGGGGGCTGACTGTCTCGGCTAGGGTGCAGGGGCCTGGCAGGTTAGGACCGACCGATGAGCTGCAGGTCGGCCTGGGGCGCCAGGAGTGCCAGGGCTTCCTCGACGCAGGCGCTGACCGTTCGTACCCGCTGCACCTGGGTGGCCAGGATGTCAGGGGTGTCGGCGCCCACGATGATCGTGGGGCCGCCGTAGCGGGCAATCAGGTCTTGGACGGTGTTCGCGCAGGAGGGGCCGGACCCGAGGACAACGGTCAGGGCTGGTACTCCGGCGCGCACGTATTCGCGGAAGCGGTCGATAGCACGCACTCCCCCATACTGTTCACTGGTGAGCAGGCGCGCGTCGCATCCGTACCACGCTAGGGCGACGCCGATGACTTGGGCGGGGGTCTCGTGGAGGAGGTCGGTGAGGATGGCGACGCGGTCTCCGCCGACGAGTGAACGGGTCGGTCGTGAGAGGTAGACGGTTCGGCACAGGCGTTGGAAGGCGTTGACCAGCATGAGGGCCGGTGGGCATCCGACGGGTTCGCCGGCTGGGGCACAGCGCAGGGATTTGAGGGTGGGTTCGACGAAACGTGACCATGTATGGACGAGGCCGTGGCTGGCGACGGCGGCTTCGAGGACTTCCTCGAGGCGAGGGAGGTCGTCGGCGAGGATGACTGAGCGCAGCTGAGCGGCGTTGGCGGGGCCCGTACTCGGGTGCACGCTCACGTCCGCGAGGGCGCGCTTGGCGGCTTCGCCCGCGGGTAGGCCCGCGTGAAGGTGGTTGACCATGGCGCGCAGACGTTCGACGTCTTCTGGTTGGTAGCGGCGTCGCGATCCGGCTTCGCGTCTTTCGGGGCCGAGGCCGTAGCGGCGTTCCCAGGTGCGCAGCGTGGAGGCGGAGACGCCGAGTTCGTCAGCGACGGCGGACACGGTGCGTGAGCGGTCGGCGCGGCCAGCGTGGGTCAGGATCGCTCGCGGCATGGTCCCTCCCGAGTATTGTCTCCGTGTTTCTTTCAGATTCTTGCTTGTTAGGCGCGCGAGCGCCACAGGAAGAGGAATAGCTGGTAGCCCATAGTTGTTCATCAAGTTGTTCACGCGTCGTTCGCAGCGTCCACCGCATTCTTTTCGACATTTGTACAGACCAGGCCCCGCGCTATGAGAACTGTCTCATACTTCTGACAAGGGTCTTGAATAACTACCGCATAAGTGCTTATTCTTGCGGACATCGTGTGCCGAAAATGTCGGCACGACAGACATGAAGGAGGCACCCATGACTGACGTCTCCCGTCTGCCCGGACCCATGATCGACGCTTGGGAATGGCAGTACGAAGCGGCGTGCCGAGACCTGGACACCGAACTGTTCTTCCACCCCGAGGGGGAGCGCGGCTCGACGCGTCGGCGTCGCGCGGCAAACGCCAAGGCGATCTGCTCAACCTGCCCGGTCATCGAACAGTGCCGGTCCTACGCACTGGCTGCCCAGGAACCCTACGGCATCTGGGGCGGAATGACCGAGGAAGAACGACGCGAAGAAATCCGCTCCTCCGGACGCGGGCGTCGCGTTTCCTAACGCGCAACCGAACTGCAGGTGCGGCATCGCCACCGCGATGCCGCACCATTTTAATGCCCAGGCTCTGCCGGCACCACAACTAACGTTCCACAGGAGGACGCATGACCACCAACGACGCCAAGGCCTCGTCCACGAGTAAGAAGAAGACGGACACCGACCGGTTCCAGCCCAACGTCTATAAGACCCTGTTCTTGGTCACCGCGCCCGTCACCGCCATGCTCGCAGGAGCCTGCGTGTGGATGGGCGTCCAGCTGTCCTCCACATCACCGGCAAGTCAGGCAACCCCCGCCGCCACCGCCTCATCCCAGCTGCCCGCGGCCGAGCAGAGCGCTGAACCGAGCCAAACAAACCCGAACAACCTGTCAATTATGAGTTCGTTCATGCGACACGACGCTGGCGATCAGCAGGCGAAAGGCGACATTAACGCGCCCGTCACGATGGTCGTCTTCTCCGACTTCGCGTGCCCCTACTGCACGAAGTTCGCCCAGCAGGTCGACCCCGCGCTGGCCGACCTGGTGGAGGACGGCACCCTTCGCATCGAGTGGTATGACCTGGCGCAGATCACCGAAACGTCTCCACTGGCCGCCCAGGCGGGAATCGCCGCGGCAGAGCAGGGCAAGTTCTGGGAATTCCACGATGCCGTGTACGCGGCTGCCGACCCGAGCGGGCACCCCCAGTACTCTGAGCAGTCCCTCGTGGACTTCGCAGCGACAGCCGGCGTGCCTGACCTGGACAAGTTCCGCGCGACCATGCTCGACCCGATGACCGTCACCAAGGTAGCCTCCGCCAAAGACCAAGCCCATCAGGCCGGTATCACCGGAACGCCCACGCTCTTCATTAACAAGGCCTACATCCCCGGCTTCCGCGACGCATCCTACGTGCGTAACACCGTGCTGGCCCAGGCCGCCGAGGCCGTCTCCTAACGCAACGCAGCGCCCAGCATTGGGCATACAACGGGGGCGGCCCGGAAGAAAATCTTCCGGGCCGCCCCACAAGTGGTTGGCCGCTGAGGCGATCAGCGCTCCACGATTGCCAGGACGTCGCGCGAGGACAGGATCTGGTATTCCTGGCCTTCGTACTTGACCTCGGTGCCGCCGTAGCGCGAGTAGATGACAACGTCGCCGACCTTAACGTCGACGGGGATACGGTTGCCATTGTCATCGACGCGGCCAGGACCCACGGCGATAACTTCGCCTTCCTGTGGCTTCTCCTTGGCTGTATCCGGAATAACCAGGCCGGAGGCAGTGGTCTGTTCGGCCTCAACCTGACGGATGACGATGCGGTCCTCGAGGGGCTTGATGGAGATCGACATTGTCGTTCCCTTTCTCTTTGTCACGAAGGTGCTCGTCCTTTCCCTGCCGTCGCGGGGGTCAGGTGCAGGACCGGGGCGCGGGGCGATCCCGCGTTTCCTCCATGAGTGTAGTTGCGCTCCTGGCACTCGAGCAACCTGAGTGCCAAGCAGTTCACCCTGGGCGATTCGCCCACACTGCTCACCTCGCAGCGTCGGGCACGCACGCGCCCGTGCAGAGATGGGACAATAGGGCGGTGAGCACCCTGACCTCGATCCTCTCCTCTCCCGGCTGGGAGCTGCTGGCCTCCCTGCAGGCCCGCCAGGAGAACAACCCGATCCCCTTGACCGAGCTGGGCGGCGCTCTGCGTGCCCGCGGCATCGGAGCGGAACTAACGGCAGCCATTCTCACCCAGCTGGCCCTGCGCCATGCGGCGCGCACAAAGTTCGGTCCGGTTGCCTCCCACATGGTCTTCACGCGAGACGGGCTGGAGCAGGCCACTCGCCTGGTAGTGGCAGTGCGTCACGCGCAGCGTTTCCGCGACTGTGGTGCGACGCGGGTGGGCGACCTGGGCTGCGGGATCGGGGCGGACGCCCTGGCAATGGCGGGGCTGGGTCTCGACGTGCTGGCCGTCGACATCGACCCGGATGCCGCCGGAGCGGTGGCCGCAAATCTGCGGGACTTCGAGGGCGCTCAGGTGCGCTTGGGGGACGTCATGGACCTGGACATCGCCGAGTTGGCCGCTGAGGGCGTTGATGCGCTCTTTGCGGATCCCGCCCGGCGCACCGGGGCCTCGCGAGGCTCCGCTCGGATCACGAACCCGCAGGCCTGGTCCCCTCCCCTGTCCACGGTTCTCAGTTGGGCTCGCACCATCGATCGAGTAGGGGTCAAGGTGGCGCCGGGCATCGCGTATGACTTCATTCCGGCGCACTGGCATGCTCAGTGGGTGAGCGTGGATGGAAAGCTCGTCGAGGCTTCCCTGTGGTCCCCTGCCCTCGCGCCGGAAGGCGCCGGCCGCTCGTGTTTGCTCCTGAACGAGGCCGGGGTGGCCCACCGCCTCGTTTGTCCTGAACCAATGGCGGCAAATGAACCCGCCGAACGCGTGGAGGTCGCTCCCCTGGGTCGAATCATCGCAGAGCCAGACCCAGCGGTGATCCGTTCAGGTCTCCTGGCGCGCCTGGCGCACCAAGCCGGAGCGGGCATCGTCTCCGACAAGATCGCATACCTGACAGGCGACAACATGCCTGACAGTCCCTTCTACGATCGCTTCGAAGTCCTCGAAGTGACAAACCTGCGCTCCAAGGCGATCGCCGCAGCTCTCAGATCGCGAGACGCCCGCAGCGTCGAAATTAAGAAGCGAGGAGCGGACATCAATCCCGACGAGTTGCGCAAAGCCCTCAAGCTGACAGGCGCAAACCCCGAATTGACAGTTATCGCGACGCGCGTGGGGGGACGCCACCGGGCGATCATCTGTCGGCGGTTGCCCGCAAACCTGTAAGGAAGCTCTCGAGTGGCACCGGGGAACTCCCTGACACAATGGAGGCAATCAGCGAAAGGATCATCATGACCCTGCCCTTCGGTTCCTCCCAGCGTTCAACGATCGGTATCGAGTGGGAACTCCAACTGGTCGATCGCGACTCACACGACCTGCGTCAGAGCGCGGACGCGATCATCGACCGCGCCACGATCGACGGAAAGCTGTACCCTGGCATCCACCGCGAGATGCTCCTCAACACGATCGAGGTCGTCTCACAGCCTCGCGCGACCGTCGCCGAGTGCATCGGCGACCTCACTGGCTGCATCGACTTCCTGCACCCCTTGGCCTCGGACCTGAGAATCGACCTGGCAACAGCCGGAACGCATCCCTTCGCGCGCCCCGGCCGCCAGCGCGTCACCGACTCCCAGCGCTACGCCCAGCTCGTCGAGCGCACCGCCTACTGGGGCCACCAAATGCTCCTGTACGGGGTCCACGTCCACGTCGGCATCGAGGACCGTGCGAAGATCCTGCCGATTCAGGCGGCGCTAACCGCCCATCTCGGCCACCTCCAGGCCATCTCCGCGTCCTCCCCTTTCTGGGCAGGCGAGGACACCGGATACGCTTCCAACCGCGCGATGGTCTTCCAGCAGCTGCCCACCGCCGGCATTCCCCGCCAGTTCGACACGTGGGAGGATTTGGAGTCCTACACGGACGACATGATCCGTACGGGCGTCATCGAGGGCTTCGACGAAGTCCGCTGGGACATTCGCCCCTCGCCCACGTTCGGCACGATCGAGAACCGCGTGTACGACGCGGCGACGAACACAACCGAGGTCGGTGTCTTCGCGGCCCTCACCCACGTCCTCGTCGAGCACTTCTCGCGCCTGTACGACGCAGGCGAGCCGCTGCCTTTCCTGCCGGACTGGTTCGTCGCTGAAAACAAGTGGCGCTCTGCCCGCTACGGCATGGACGCGACTCTCATCGTCTCACGCGACGGCGCAACCGAGAGCGCCCGCGACGGCATTGCGCGCCTGCGCGAAGAGTTAGCACCCATCGCTGCCGACCTGGGATGCGCGCGCGAATTCGCCGGCCTTGACACGATCCTGGCGATCGGAGCCGCCTACGAGCGCCAGCGCGCGGTCGCGGCGGCCGCCCGACCCGGCCAGGGCCTCGACGCTGTCGTGGATCTCATGCGCGCCGAAATGAGCGCGGGACGTCCTCTTGCCCTCGCGGAGTTTGCCACCCTGGGCGCTTGAGTTTGTCCTTCCTGCCCTCGCGCCGAGCTGCAGGAAGAAGCCTGGGTCTCGACCGATCAGATGCCTTCCCAGCGCACGTTCAGTACGCATCCAGCATACGGGTTTATCCTATGCTTCGGAAGCATCACAACGGTTTGAGAGGAACCCGCCGTGGCTGAGGATGAAACTGACTCGCCCGAACCCCGCACATCTGCCCTTCGAAGCATCACCGCCCCACTGGCCGCGACGGCACGAACTCTGAGGCTCCTCGTCTCCTCGCTAGCGCGGCTCACCGCCCGCTGGCTCTCCCACGCCCCGGCTACGGCCGCCGTGACGATCGCCCTCACCGTAGTCTCAGCCACCTACTTCGTCTGGCGCGACCAATTCGCCACCCTCGAGGCCAGCCCCTCCTCATCCCACTGGTGGTCAATCATCTCCTCCATCGGGGCGGTCCCCGGCCACTTCCTGGCCACCGCGGTGCTCGGCATCGTCACCATGATCGTTGCCGGAGGCGCGATCGAACGTCACCTCGGCACACGCGCGTGGGTGGCAGCGGCCCTGTCCGGACAGGTCGTCGGCGTGGCCGCCACGTGGGCGACCCTGCCCCTACTCAAGCGCGCCATCTCAGAATGGGGCCAGGCAATCGGTGAGGGAACCCTGTGGGGGACCAGCCTCATCCTGGTCGCTCTGGCGGGAGCTGCCGTGCAGTCCCTGGGTTCGCGCTGGCGGTGGAGGGCCCGCTTCCTCCTCATTGGCGTCCTCGTTCTCTCCTCCGCGATCCTCGGCTCGGCGATCTCCTACGCGCGCGTGTGGGCGCTCCTGGCCGGCATGGTCGCCGCGCGGGCGGCAGGAGTGCGCGGCACAGAATCCGACGCATCGGACGACATCACTACCGGCCGCCAATTCGTGTCGATTGCTGCCCTGTGCTGGGCGTGCGCGGCAGCCCTCACGGTCGTGTCCTCCGCGCCCGAGGGTCCCCTCGCGCAAATGCGTTGGTCGCTCGGGCCGGCTTGGTGGCTCGAGGGCCGTACGGGAGTCATCACGACGCTCCTGTGCCTGGCACCCATCACCTTGCAGCTTGTCTTCGCCTACGGACTGCGTAAGGGGCGGCGAGCCGCCTACATTGGCACTCTCATTCTCCAGGGCCTCCTCGGCATTTCGACGCTGACGTCAACCACCGTCGAACTCCTAGCGTGGAACGGACCGGACGATCCCCTGCGCCCCGAGGTGACGACGGCTGCTTCGCTTCTGCTCATGCCAGTCCTCCTCAATGTCGCGCTGTGCGCCGTCACCTGGTGGATGCGCCGATCCTTCACGATCCACGCCGCGCCATCCACGACCTCGACGCTGGCGCGCCGCTGGCTCATCCTCATGGCCGTGTGCGCGGCTACTGTCCTCGTGCTCGGGCTCCTCACAAGCGACTCGTTCATTCCTTTCTCCGCGTTGGCCTCGGGTGAAGACCTCTCGGAGGCGCCCAACGCCACGCCCCTGCAGGTGTTCCACGACTACGCCCTCGCGCTCCTGCCCACGGCGACAGCTTCGATCTTCGAGCCTTCGCTCGTGCCCATGACTCTCTTGGCTGAGGCTCCCGTCCTGTGGATGCCCCTCGTCGCGTGGGCGGGAACCCTCGCCCTCGTGCTGCGCGCACTCCTCGCTCTGCCTCGCGTCCCCGCGTCCTCTCCGCTCGGCGATCTCATGCCGCTCCTGCGCGCACACGGAGGTGGAACGCTCGGTTGGATGAACACCTGGGAGGGCAACCAGGTGTGGGTGTCCCCCTTCGACGAGGCCGGGGTTGCCTACCGGGGTGCCGGGGGCGTCGCGCTCACCGTCACCGACCTCGCCTACGAGGAGGGCAAAGCCTCCCTGGCGATCGCCGAGTTTTCTTCCTTCTCCGCCTCCGCGGGCCTCACGCCGGCGCTCTATTCCATCCACGCGGACTTGGCCGACGCTGCCCGCGCGCAGGGCTGGACAATCATGCAGGTCGCTGAGGAGTCACTCCTGGATCTGCCTGGCCTTGCTTTCAAGGGAAAGGCCTACCAGGATGTGCGCACCGCTATGAACCACGCTAACCGTGAGGGTGTTGAGGCCCGCTGGACCACCTGGGACGAATGTCCGCAGGGGTGGAAGGACCAGATCACCGTTATCTCGCAAGCGTGGAGTTCCGACAAGGCCCTGCCCGAAATGGGTTTCACGCTCGGCGGCGTGCGCGAACTCGCCGTCCCCGAAACCCGTATCCTCGTCGCGATCGACGCTGATTCTACGATCCACGCAGTCACCTCATGGCTGCCCGTCTATCGCGGCGGGAAGATCATCGGACTCACGCTCGACGTTATGCGCCGCCGCACAACCGGCTGGCGCCCCGCCATCGAGTTCCTCATCGGTAAGGCGGCCCTGTCCGCCCAGGAGGAAGGCCTAGAGTTCTTGTCTCTGTCCGGCGCACCCCTGAGGCGCTCCGCGGACGACACGTCCGTTTTCGGCCCCCTCACCGACGCTTTAGCGGCGATCATGGAGCCGCTCTACGGGTTCACGTCCCTGCACGCCTTCAAGCGCAAGTTCAAGCCGCGCACGCAACCCCTGTACCTGGCAGTCCCCGAACCCACCGCGCTGGCCACCGTCGGACTAGCAATCTCGCACGCCTACGTTCCCTCGGTCTCCCCCGCCCAAACCCTCACCCTGTTAGCTTCCGTGACCGGTGGTCTCGCCAAGCTCGCCGCGAAGGGCGTCGGTGACCTGCGCTCGGCCCGCGCCACGCAGCGCCCCGCCGCATCCGCCACCTCCTCGAAGGAATGACCATGTCCCTTCTCGCTTCGCTTTCTTTAACCTCGCTGCACACCCTCAAAGTCGTCGCCGCGCTCGCCGTCTTCTCTCTCCTCGTCGGAGCTTTCCTGTTGCCGCGCTGGGCACCCCGACGTTTTCCTCGAACCGCGAGGCACCGGCTGGGTCGCGCAGCCCTCATCCTCGTGCCTATGCTCCTCGTCACCTCCAGCGGCGCACTTGTTCTCAATCGTTCCCTCGGTCTCGTTAAGACCAGCGGCGATCTCGGAGAACTCATCGCGTCAACAATCGTGGGCGAGGACGCACAGTCCGGGGGTGAAGCAACCATCGCCAACCAGCCGATCGACCCGGCCTCCCTCGACGCAACATTCACGCGGACCGACGACGGGATGCTCACTACCACGTGGACAGGTCCGATCAGCGGTATCACGCTGCCCGTCTTCGTCATTGCCCCCCGCGACTACTCCCCCACAGACGGCAAAACCTACGCAGTCATTGAACTACTCCACGGATACCCGGGCGAAGCCGACGGCACCACCCAGGGCGCTCACGTCCAGGAAGCTCTGGACAACGCTATCGACGCCGGGATTATCCCGCCAACCATCATCGTCGTGCCTTCCCTAAGCGTCGACGAGGAAGCGCACGACTGCGCGGACATCGAAGGACGCCCCGCCGTCTACACGTGGGCGGCACGCGAGATACCGGCGTTCATCCGTCACAACTTCCCCGGCGCCTCCGACAAGCGCGACGCGTGGATGCTCGGCGGTTTCTCTGCCGGAGCGTACTGTGCGGTGTGGACCGCCATGCGCACGCCGCAGACCTTCGGATCGGCCGCCTCACTGTCGGGCTACGACACCCAAATTGAGGGACAGATGACCAACCAGGGCGACCAGTACCTGGCAGACAACACGCTATCCACCATGCTGGCCAAACGAGTCCCCGACGGGTTACGCATCTACGCGATGGCGGCCGCTGATGACGGGGCGGGTGGAGCACCCGCGGCTATCAAGATGGCCGAGGCCGTTAAGGCGCCCGATACTGTCACAACGGACGTGCCTCCCACCGGCGGACACGCCGGGCCACTATGGCGTGAGCACATCCCAACGATGCTGGCCTGGTGGGGGTCTTCCGATCGGGTCGCCACCGCAGTGGGGGCGGCACCAACCGCGCAGATCGCCCAGGCCTCCGATGCCTACGCGTCCATCGTGCCGGCCACGACCGTGACGCGTTCGGAGCGGCCCACCGCCCCGAACGGAGTGTTGGCTCTCATTGTGTTGATCCTGGCGACCGCCGCGTTCGTGACAGCGACCTGGCGCTTCGCAGGGACGTGGCGTACCTTCCTGGTGGGAGACACCGACCAGGTCGCCGCCCGTTCCCGGTTCTTTCGGCTACCCATGCCGCGGATCATCGCTTCGCTCCCCCGCCCGATCGCGGCATGCGTCACCTACCTGGCGCGTCTCGGCTGCCTCAGTGCTGCGGCGCTCGCCGGCGCCGCACTCATCGGCGTGTGCGCGAACATGGCAGGTGGCTTCTACACCTCGTGGGGTTCGGTCGCCGAATCCATCATGGAGGGGCTGCGCTGAGCACAACCCCACACGTTCAGGCGCGTGGGGGAACGTAGGTCGTCGTGAGTTCCATGCCGGAATCCGGCGAGAAATCCCAGTCCGACGGAGGCAGACCCGCAGCCACCAGCTCCGAACCGATAGCCGCGATCTGGGCGCCGTTATCCGTGCAGAAACGCAGCGGAGGCATACGCACCTGGACGCCGACGGCCTGCGCTCGCTGCGTAAGCAACGCACGCAGGCGGGAATTTGCGGAGAATCCGCCGCCCACGACGATCGTGTTGCAACCCGTGTCTAACGCCGCGCGAACAGCCTTGGCCGTCAAGGAGTCATTGACTGCCTCGGAAAACGCGGCACACACGTCCTCGCTGCGAAGCTGCTCGCCGGAATCCCGCGTCCCTTCGATGTAGCGGGCGACCGCGGTCTTCAGGCCCGAGAACGAGAAGTCGTACTTGTGGCGTTCCTTGTCCTTACCCGCGGCCAGGCCACGCGGGAAGCGAATCGCCTCACGATCGCCCTCTTGCGACAGGCGATCCACGTGCGGGCCACCCGGGTAGGGCAAGCCGAGAAGACGACCGACCTTGTCGAAAGCTTCGCCAGCGGCATCGTCCAGCGTGCCGCCCAACTCGACGACATCCGTCGCAATGTTTCGAACCTCCAGAATGTTCGAGTGCCCGCCCGAAACAACTAAACCAATGAAATGATCCGGCAGCGGCCCCTCCGCGAGCTTGTCGACCGCGAGGTGACCGATGACATGGTTGACGCCATACAGCGGCTTGCCCAGGGAAGAGGCCAGGGCCTTGGCCGCACAAATACCAACCGTCAACGACCCGACCAGGCCGGGTCCAGCGGCGACCGCGACCGCGTCCACGTCCGCGAGAGTCACCCCGGCCTCGTCAAAAGCCGCGTCAAGGGTCGGCAGAAAAGACTCCAGGTGCGCGCGCGACGCGATCTCCGGAATAATGCCACCGTAGCGGGCATACTCATCCATCGATGTGGCCGTGCGGTCGACCAGCAACTTTGTGCCACGCACCAAGCCGACACCAGTTTCGTCGCACGTTGACTCAATACCTAGGACCAGGGGTTCACTCACGTCCTCTAGTGTAAGTCGGTGCGCGCGCCGTCGCCGTACGCCGTTGATCGGCTATTCGTCGTTGTCTTTACCAGACCGCGCGTTCGCGATGAACATCGCGACCCCAGCGACGGCGAACACCAGCAGCGACCACGGGAAAAGCGAATCGGCGACGGGTTTGACCTGGGGGGAGCCGAAAACGACACCCACGAGCAACAGGATTGACAGGAGAGCGAAAACGATCATCGCGCCAATCCCGATAGTTGCGCTGACCCAGTAACGACGCGTATGCGTGTTCGGACCGGTCTCATCAAATTGCATGGCGGAACTCCTCTCTGAGCCGATGACGTCTCACCATGATACGCCCCAAATCGCACTCGCAAGCGTCTTTCGCCAGCCACAGCACCCTCGACCAACCCCTGACGGGTCATGAGGGGCGAGGAACAAGACGAAGACGCAAGGACGCACCCACGTGCAAAGAACCCGATAGCCCTGACATCGAAACATGGGAGGCTGCGGTGCTCAAAGGCCCGGCGCACCGAGGTGCGCCGGGCCCGTAGCCACTCCGGTAGGTCAGATGCCTTTGAAGGCAGCCTTGCCGAGCTGGCGGTTGAGGTTTGCGATCACGTCGAGCGGGATCTGCTTGGGGCAGACCGCCGCGCACTCACCGATGTTGGAGCAGGAGCCGAAGCCCTCCTCGTCCATCTGGTTGAGCATGTTGACCACGCGCTTGTAGTTCTCGGGCTTGCCCTGCGGGAGCAGGCCGAGGTGCGTGACCTTCGCGGAGGTGAAGAGCATCGCGGAGGCGTTCGGGCAGGCAGCGACGCACGCGCCGCAGCCGATGCATGCGGCAGCTTCGAACGCGCGATCCGCATCCTGCTTCGGGACGGGGGTCGCGTGGGCGTCCGGGGCTGCACCCGTGTTGACGGAAATGTAGCCGCCAGCCTGAATGATGCGATCCAGGGCGGAGCGGTTGACCACCAGGTCCTTGATGACCGGGAAGCCCGACGCGCGCCACGGTTCAATCGTGATGACGTCGCCGTCCTTAAAGGAACGCATGTGCAGCTGGCAGGTCGTGGTGACCTCCGGGCCGTGAGCGATACCGTTGATAACGATGCCACACTGACCGCAAATGCCCTCGCGGCAGTCGGAATCGAAGGCGATAGGTTCCTCGCCTCGTGCGAAGAGCTCTTCGTTCAAGACGTCGAGCATCTCCAGGAACGAGGACTCTTCCGAGATTCCCTTCACCTGGTATTCATGAATTGCGCCCTTGTCTGTCGGACCGTTTTGGCGCCAAATCCTCAGTGTCAGGTTCACTTGTAGCTCCGCTGCTTCAGCTCGATGTCGTTGTAAATCAGGTCTTCCTTGTGGAGGATCGGGGGCTGGCCGTCGCCGGCAAACTCCCAGGCCGCCACGTACAGGAACTTGTCGTCGTGACGCAGGGCCTCGCCCTCGGGAGTCTGGGACTCCGCGCGGAAGTGGCCACCGCACGACTCTTCACGGTGCAGGGCGTCAATGCACATGAGTTCGCCCAGCTCCATGAAGTCGGCAACGCGACCGGCCTTCTCGAGGGACTGGTTGAGTTCACCGATCGACTTGCCGGGGACGCGAACGTTCTTCCAGTAGTCGGCGCGCAGCTCGCGGATCAGACCGATGGCTTTCTTCAAGCCGGCTTCGGTGCGCTCCATGCCGCAGTACTCCCACATGATCTTGCCCAGTTCCTTGTGGAAGGAGTCCACGGAACGGGTGCCGTTCACCGACATGAGGGTGTCGATGCGCTTTTGCGCCGACTCGAGTGCTTCCTTGACGGAGGGCGAGTTCTTGTCGAGCTTGGGCAGGTGGAAGCAGTGCGCCAGGTAATCGTTGATTGTGTTGGGCAGGACGAAGTATCCGTCCGACAGGCCCTGCATGAGCGCGGAGGCTCCCAGGCGGTTCGCTCCGTGGTCGGAGAAGTTAGCCTCGCCGGCCACGTACAGGCCGGGCAGGTTCGACTCGAGGTCGTAGTCGACCCACAGGCCACCCATCGTGTAGTGCACGGCAGGGTAGATGCGCATGGGCACCTCGTAGGGGTTGTCGCCCGTGATGCGCTCGTACATGTCAAAAAGGTTGCCGTACTTGGCGGAGACGGCGGCCTTACCCATGCGCTGGATGGCTTCGGAGAAGTCGAGGTAGACGCCGCGAGCGACACCGTCGATCTTCGGGCCGACGCCGCGGCCTTCGTCGCACATGTTCTTGGCCTGGCGGCTCGCGATGTCGCGGGGCACGAGGTTACCGAAGGAGGGGTAGATGCGCTCCAGGTAGTAGTCGCGATCCTCTTCGGGAATCTGACGTGGATCCTTCTCGCAGTCTTCAGCGCGCTTGGGAACCCAGATGCGACCGTCGTTACGCAGCGATTCCGACATCAGAGTCAGCTTCGACTGTTGGTCTCCGTGCTGGGGGATGCAGGTCGGGTGGATCTGCGTGAAGCAGGGGTTGCCGAAGTATGCGCCTTTACGGTAGGCACGCCAGATGGCGGTCGCGTTGCAGCCCATCGCGTTGGTGGACAGGAAGAACACGTTGCCGTAGCCGCCGGTGGCCAGGACGACCGCGTCGGCGATGAAGGTCTCCAGCTTGCCGGTGGACATGTCGCGGGCGATGATGCCACGCGCCTTACCTTCGTCGACGATGAGTTCGACCATCTCGTGGCGTGAGTGCTCGGTGACGGTGCCGGCCGCGACCTGGCGTTCGAGCGCCTGGTATGCGCCGATCAGCAGCTGCTGACCGGTCTGGCCGCGCGCGTAGAAGGTACGGGAGACCTGGACGCCACCGAAGGAACGGTTGTCGAGCAGGCCGCCATACTCGCGGGCGAAAGGAACACCCTGGGCGACGCACTGGTCGATGATGTTCGCGCTCACCTCAGCGAGCCGGTAGACGTTGTCTTCGCGGGCACGGTAGTCGCCGCCCTTGACTGTGTCGTAGAACAGACGGTAGACGGAATCGTTGTCGTTACGGTAGTTCTTCGCGGCGTTGATACCACCCTGCGCGGCAATGGAGTGCGCGCGGC
>NZ_CAUTSL010000049.1:0-17047 GCF_963540955.1 Actinomyces bouchesdurhonensis | reverse complement strand
CCGCAATCCCAACCTAAACCCGGAACTTAAGCACCACGTTCGTGACCGATAGTCCTAAACTCTCCACCCTTATTGTAGGGGAACCACTTTGCTTTAGAAGCAACAGCATCCGATCGATCATTCGCCTTCAAGTACGAACGGTTTTTCGAAACTTCAAACCACTCGCGAACAAACAGCGAGTTATTTCCCGTGCACAAACCCGATCGAGGATTTGTGACCTCGCCAAGCGGCACGCCATTTTTAAAGGCTGCTAGCGTCTGTTGGCTCGCCCAGTAGACAATAGGCTTCCCGGGAATTAATGAGAAAGAAGCAGCCGATACCTCAAAGCGGAGATCATGTCCCTTCTGCGATGCAATTTCACAGAGCATCGTCTCCTTCTCACCCTCAGTCTTCCCATCTACGAGACGTAGATAGACACCTTCTCGCCTGGTGTCGCTGGGGGCATTAGCTAGCGTGAATGCGGTCGTCTGGACGACCTCTCCAGCAATTGAGTCGAAGGCACGCGTACCAAGGTGAGCCATTGTGTCAATGCTCACGGTAGAGAGCATCCATGGTCGCAGATTGGAGTACGAATCTAGAAACATCCACGCATGCATCGTGATCATACCGATTGCGCCATGAATCCCAACAAGCGATACAGCACGTTCGATAAATGTTGTACACAGATCCTTCGAACTGCGCTTATAACACTGATTTACAAAGCACTTAAGTTTGTTTCCAAACTTATCTTTAACCAAGTACGGCGGGTTTGCAATCAGGGTCGTGTAGCGGCCGTCCTCGAGGATCTCGCACATGTCGGCGGCGCGCAGCCACTCCTCGCTGTCCGCGCCGCCCAGCATGTGCTGTCTCTCCCCCGCTTCAATACGGCGAGCGATCTCGCGGAACAGGGCGGAGGCGCCCGCGGGCACACGGATGAGGGACCCGTAGGTGTCGGCATCGAGCAACTGCTCGATCAGCTGAGAGACGCCGAGGGAGACTCCGTCCCCGGAGGCCTCCGCAATCTCTGCGGGGCTCAGCTCATCGAGTACCACGGACTTAACGTGAACAATCCTGGGCCCCCGCCACAAGGTCTCGATGCCCCGCTGGCTCTCGCGTTCGATGCGCTCCAGGAACCGAGCATCGTGCTCGACGGCCTTCATGGTCAGGGCGAAGGAGGCGAGCTGCGCCGCGCGCCCATCCACATCCGCCCCGTGCAAGTTGTTCTCCAGGATCAGGCGCGCGATCCGCCTGGTCGGGTACCCGGCTTCAACATACATCTCCCACAGGACGTCGAAAGCATAGGTGAGCATGTGTCCGGAGCCGCAGGCCGGGTCGATGACGCGGAAGTCCTCCGGGTTGACGATCGCCAGAACCTGAGCCTCCTGCCCCTCGGCAGGAGTCACCAGGTACTCGAATTGCTCCCGGAGCGCCGAGTCCGGGTGGGCACGCAGCCACTGCTTCCCCAGCGTATTCTCCACTAGGTAGCGCACCACCCAGTGCGGGGTAAAGAGCTGCGTGACGGGGGCCAACGTATCCTTGTCGATCTTGGCCTTCGACTCGTTGATTTCCTGCTTACGAGCTGAAATGTAGAACTGATAGAGCCAGCCGATGACCTCAACGTCCATGCGTCCAGACTCATCGGGGCTAATCACCGCCACGATCTCGGCACGCACAGACTCACCAGCCGACAGCAGGTCCGTTGGCGGAACCAGGTTCGTCCAGTCGTCCGCCTCGGGGAATACGCCCGGCATAACCCGGTGCCACGAGGTGAAATACTCGCGGAGCAGCAGGACGTATGCATCAAGGTCCTGATTATCGAAGAGCAGCTGCGCTACCCGCGCCCGCGCCGCCTCTCCGATGTGACGGTCGAAGTCGCCCCCACGAGCACGCTGCACGCACTCGGGCACACCCGTCCCCAACCCCTCCGCCGGTGTGACGACTCCGTAGTCGCCCGAGAGGCCCATCGCGTCCATGTAGCGCAGGGCTGTCAGGCGGTTGAACCACGAGTAGGCGACCACCTTCGCGGCCCCCAGCACCCGGTTGCCACCGGCCTCGGCGTGCTTGTCGACAGCCTGGGTCAGGCGCGCACGGTCGGCATCGCTGAGAAGAGGATCGGCCATCTTGCGCTCGATCGCCGCCACGGACATCTCGATGAGGCGCTCGCGCGAGGCGGACGCCAGGGACTCCAACGCTGAAGTGTTCATTGCTTACTCCTTCAGGGGCGCAGCTGCTTGCCGTCGTTCACAGCCGCGAGCATCTGCTCGCGAACGCGCTCGATGTAGTCGTTGACCTGATCTGGCGTCGACAGGAGGCCGGTCGTCTTCGGCAGCACATCCGCCAGGCGTACAATCGTCGGCCTCTTGGTCGGCTCCGTCGGCTCGTCTGCGTCCGGGTGCTCCGCAGGCGTCGCCGACGCGATCAATGCGGCGTAGAGGTCGTCCACACGCTGATCGAGCTGACGGCCGATTTCCTCTGCATGACCCGGCTTCGACACCCGATTTACCGCGTCGCAGAGCCGCTCCATCTCCGCATCAACCCTCAGCTGAGCGTTCTCCGACGCGGCCTTGAATTCAGCGGACCCGCGAATACTCGCCACTGCCTCGTCAATACGTCGCAGCACCTTGTCGCGCTGCGCCTGCACTAGCGCAAGACGCGCCGCGTCGATACGCCGAACCAGCGGCGCGATCTCCTGCGTGCGCATGTACAGCCTGCGATCCTCCACGAGCTTCCGGAGGTCTTCGATCGCCTGCTTGCCGTCCCCCGTGAGCTCAAAGACCGACAGGCTATCAGCCTCGGCCAACGCGTCGCGAAGCTCCTGTTCATGCTCCTCCACGAACTCCCGGTAGGGCATGAGGAAGTCGTCGACGATCTCGATCAGATCGTCGAATCCGCCGCGGATCTGCGGGGCAAGCATCTCCTCTTCGGTGTGCTGCGTCGTCGTGAGCGGCGTCAGCAGGTCAAGGGCTTCGGCGACCTCGTCGTCGAAGCTATACCTCTCGGACTTATACTCCTTGAGAAGCCTTACCCATTCGGCTGCCTTGACCTCAACCGCGCGAACGCGCGAGGGACCATCCTGCGGGGACTCACCGGGGACAAACTGGCCGACAAAACGCTGGAAATCCGCGAGCGCTGCACGATCCAGGTGCTTCTTTTTCTGCAGCAGCACGCGCCCCTGACGGTTCACGTCGCGCAGGGCACCCTCCAGCTCCGTGCGAGCGAGAGGCCTGTCGTTCTCGAGGGCCTCGAGCAGCTCCAGTCGAAGGGCTGTCGCCACGATGGCCAGGACCGCGTTCTTGTCCCAGCCGAAGGGCGGCTGACCGTAATACTCGATCGCGTTTTTCACGAACACGTTTTGGCCGTTGATCACGCGCGCCTGCTCCACCCACTGGGCGCACTCGCCCGCCAGACGCTGCGCGATATCCACGCCCGGATCGACGTCGAGCGTCGCATCCTCCTGATCGCGCAGGAAGGACGCGATCTGCCCGTCCTTGAGGTTCGCTAGTGGCTTCGCCTCCTCGATACGGGGGTAGACCTGCTGGGCCAGGCGAGTCAAACCTAGTTCAATCACGTCCTTTGGCTCATCAGCCGTCCCCGTCTTCACTTCCTGCCCATCGACGAACAGTGACGCGCGCATGAGCGCGTCTTTCACTGCCTCACCAATCACTCGACGGCGCTGCTCGTTGTCTTCCTTGTGCGTCAGGATGATGCGCTTACGTAAACCTGAGGCCGCGCCCGCCTGGCGCTTCACATACTCCTCCGTCTGGCAGAAGACACGCACGTCTTCGAGGATCTCGGAGCTGACATCGAGCCCCAACGAAAGGGTGTCACGACGAACAACACTCTCGTGGCGGATACCCTCCTCGTCTAGAGAGGACTGCGGCGTAAACACCGAGATTACAAGCGGCTCGGCCTGTTCTCGACGCCCATCGACGAACAGGGACACGCCCATGCGACGGTTCGTTCCGGGATAGACGAAGCTCGCCACCGAGGTGCCGGCGTGCCTACGGATATCCGTGCGCAGCAGATCCGTGACCTCACGGGATTCCACGATGATCTGACTGATCTCGCGACGAA
Organism: Actinomyces bouchesdurhonensis; assembly: GCF_963540955.1. Classification (NCBI taxonomy): domain Bacteria; kingdom Bacillati; phylum Actinomycetota; class Actinomycetes; order Actinomycetales; family Actinomycetaceae; genus Actinomyces; species Actinomyces bouchesdurhonensis. The sequence goes on along the minus strand of NZ_CAUTSL010000049.1, from coordinate 12,994 downwards.
CTTCCTTTTCTTCGTTCGTCATGTACGCGTAGGTTCCATCCGCCTGACGCTGCACATACACCTGATCCGACAGGATGCGAAGCGCACGCTCAACACGCGTCTCCAGATCCGTCGCATCCTGATCCAGGGATCGGCGCAGCAGGACCGCAATATTGCGCGGATACGCCTGGAAGGAATCCACGTAGCGAACGAGCAGGAGAACCTTCAGCACGCTCATCGTGAAGGAGTCACTCGTGCGCGAATCCTGTGCGGCGCGCCCGATGTTGTCCTTCACGTCGGACTTCAGCATCGCCGCGATGCCGTCGTAGAAGCGATCGAAAGACGCAACCGTACCCAGTTCGTCATCCGTCAGCTCCTGCGCGATCTGCTGGCACACACCCAGCAGCGAACGCGCACCCACCGACGAATGACGGCCCGTGAACAGGTCATTATCGGACAGGCCTCGCATCGCCTGCGTGAACATTTCGAACTGGTAGTCCACAAACGGGTACTTGGCGACGAAGCTATCCCTGGTGAGGTAGTTGTCGTACTTCTTCGTCCCCTCCGGAAAGCGGAACATCGACGGGAAGCCCGCACCGAGACGCTGCCACAGCGTGTCCAGCTCTTCCACCCCTTGCTCGCTCTTCGTCAGGAGGCGACGAGCGATCACGTCCGTGACCTCCTCCGTCGACAGGCTCACCTTGATCGCGAAGCGCCCCTGAATCTTCGAGAAGTCGGTGCTGCGACGCTCGTTCATCTGCGCCGTAATACCACTCAGTTCCTCCTGCGAGGTCACAAAGACCCAGGCGCGACCGGGGCAATGCGTCGCCAGCTGCTCGGTGATGGTCTGAAGGTTCAGCATCAGCTGCGAGTCGTCGCCGATGAACTGGCCGACCTCGTCGACGAAGAAGGCGATGCGCTGGTGAGGACCCTGACGATCCAGCCACGAGGCAACGTCCTGCGCGAAGGCCTCGGCCGACAGGTTCAGCTGCTCACGGTAGCTGCGGAAGGGCTGATCCACCTGGTGGCCCAGGCGGGCCAGAGCCTTTGAGACAAGCGCCTCCGAAAAGACCGTATTGACCCGTCCAACTTCCCAGGTATGCCCAGCTTCCTCCTGGTAGGCCTCGCGGAAACGCGCCAGCTCTCCCCGATCCTCCAGGTCACGTTCGAGCGCTCCGACTCCCAGATCCTTCGAGTACAGGCCGCGCGCCTCAAAGTAGACCTTGTAGAAGACCTCTATCATTGCCGATCCGCGCTCACGCGTCGACTTATCATCCTTGGCGTCGATATTGAAGAGCACAGCGCGCGTGGGCGTATGCAGGCTCCTCTTCAGGTCCGCGATAAGCGTCTCGTCGCCTGCAACCTTCTGCTCGAAGGCGCGTTCGACATCTTCGCGGGTCACCGGCTGGTTGCCCGCCTGCTCACCGAGCAGATAGGACAGCATCTTTAGCAGGTGCGACTTACCCGAACCGAAGAAACCCGCGATCCACACGCCGTTCGACGGAGCATCGACCTGGTTCCACGCATCGACGATGCGCGACAGACCGCTGCGGATCTCGCTGGTCATGACGTATTCGTCGACCTCGGAAGCAACTTTGGAGACGTCGTCAGCCTTGATGACACCGTCGATCGACCGGAAAATATCCTTCGCGTACAGACCCTTCATGTCCATGCGTCACACCTTTGTCTTTCAGTTCACAGACGGTTCTAGAGTAAGTGAGAAGTCCACCAAATCAAAAGCGCGGTAGTAGTTGTCCTGGGAGATTTGATCGAAGAGGACGAGCGCCGAATGAGTGGACGGCGACTGGTGGTACGACCCCGGGAAGATCACAACCAGCGGCACACGCCCCAACAGGGGTTGCAGGCAATTCAACAGCAAATGCGTGCGCACGAGCGGAAACAGGTGGTGCACCCCCGAGAGCAGGACGGCATCAACACTGTCCTCTCCCCCGGCCTCGTCCACGGCCTCCTTAATGGCGGGCGCAAGCAAACCCTCGACGTCGATTACCTTGCTCAACGCATCCCGGAAAGTCACCGGAGGCAACGTCTTTTCCATCGCCAACATCTGATCGAAGAACGGCGATGCCTTCCACATGTCCACAGCGAGCGCAAACACGTCAACATCGGCCAGGCGGTAGCGCTCCTCGCGCAGGCGACGACGTAGCCGCGAGAGTTCCTCGTCGACAGTCGGCTCCCACTCCGGCTTATAGCGCAGGACGAAGAAAGGAACCTCGTTGCCCAGGCCCTCCATCTTTCTGAAGCGCTCCGACGTGAGCACCCGGAAGGCGCAATCAAAGGTCTCCCTGAGCGAATCCAGATACGCTCCACGCTTCGACACCGACCGTACCTTCCTCTCGCGCAGCACCCCTTACCGGGCTTCTCATACCGTACCGCAGGCCACCCACAATTCGAGCCCAATCATGGCTCCTGCGTCACAATTTCTCGAATAACTGTCAGTCAAGGACATCAAACTGGAACTGCGCGACCGGGAACGACTCCCGCATCGGCCACCCCCAGGGCTGGGGAGCCGCGTTCACCAGGCGGGCAACCCCCACGGGAACCACCACCGGCAAACCAACCCCAGCCTCGTCGATGAATCCCACGTCGCGCATGCAGCGCAGAAAGACCGAGCGTACTTTCTGCCCACTCTTCACCGTCAGCGTCGACATCGCGGGATCCACCCTGCGCTGGCGCTCCACGAAGTCGTCGATGTCCGACGAGGTCAGTGGGGCCTCATCGACGACCAGGCGCGGCCACGCTACCTCGCGCGCGCACGCAGCGAACACGTAGGACTCCGTTACGAGAGCCAGCCACATGACAAGCTCCCAGCCATACTCGCGGCTGGCAACAAATCGGAGAGCGTCATCCTCGAGGAACGACAGATGCTTCGTCGTCGCGCTCGCCAAGCGGCGCCGCGTCGACTCTGAACCCGCGACCACCAGGTTCTGCTCGAACAACACGTCGCTCGCCTCGCGCGCGCTCATGCCGGCAGCCATCAGCTCGGCCGCCTCAAACGTTCCCGCGTTCGTCGCGCCGCCCACTGTGATAGTCGAGGCCAGCCTCCGATCCGACACGACGCCACCTCTCACGGTCTACCTCAATCAACGCGGCGGTTATCCCGCCAAGAACCCCACTATCATCGCACACGGTTGTCCCCGCGCGGACAGCCGCGCGGGGACAACACCATGATCGTTGCTGACACTAGCTGAGCCAGGTCGGCTGAACGTTGCGGAAGAGCACGACGATCAGAGCTGGCACGCATGCAAGCAGCAGAACACCCAGGATGTAGCGCCAGCCCGGAACGGGAAGATGGTCGATAAGCCAGCCACTTACGCTGCCCGCACGGTGCGCGGCGACTCGCCGCTCACAGAACTCCCGAATCATCATTCCAAGAGCAAAGAAGCAGAGCACGGCCGTCACGAGCATCGCCATGAAGACCACTGAGACATAGGGGAAGGCGCGTTCAGCACTGAGTAGATCGAGAGCCTCGGCGAACGGTACCAGCTTGTCGTCGCTGGTTGCTTGAGACAGCATTCGACTGAGATCCGGGATCGACAGGCCGGACTTTCCTGTAGACAGGATGAAACACGACCAGTAGGTCGCGTAGGTGGCCGTCACCGCCAGAAAGCTCGCGACGATGGAGGAGCGAAGAGGCTTAGACACGCGCCTACTCCGCAAGGATAGGCCTGCAGTCAGCAATGACATCGTCATCAAGAACACGGAAGTGATCACGAGGAGACCCACCAGAATCTCGTAGTACCTCATGAGGAAGATAGCAATGACGACGAAGGCAGCAAAGCCAAGCCCAATCATCAGCCACATATCCCCATCACTGTCGGCCCTTCTTGAGCCGCTCTCACCGGCGACAGTCACGTGTGTCGAGTTGTCGTCACCAATATGCGTATAGTTTCGATCGCCGGCAACCATGGCGACATCACCATTCGCTGCCATCACCTGTTGGGTCACGGCACCTCCTCCTGATGCTGTAGGTTCCGGGGCCATTGAGCCATCCGGGACCAGTTTCGCAAGAATGATCCCAGAGACAACGCCGGACACAATGCCAATCACAAGTTCAACAATCCAGGACATGATCTTTCCTTTCTTATCGATCACGGTCTTCATCGACAGCATCTGACTGTCAAGCAGAGCGTAAGGTCAGCCATATACATCTGCGTACGGGCGTCAAACTGATTTTCATAGTTTGATGTGGGGGAGGCGTCTAGGCCTGCGGTGATGAGAAGCATTCGGCGTCTGTAGTTGGTGGGGGTCGCGTTAACCTCTGGCATCGCATCTGCCCAGTTCGATGATTCCGTTGATGGCTTCGGTGCGGTACATCGCTGGCGCCACCTATGTCGAAGTAGGCATCGAACGAGTCCTTCCAATTGCACAGGGTCCGGCCCAGTCGAGCAATCGCAAGGATGGGACACATTGGTAGGCGCGCGACGAGACAAGCGGCCAGACTTCGGCCTTGAGCGGGTGTGTCTTCATGGAAGACTCACGCACCTGCTGGGCACAGTGGTAGGCGACAACGACGCTGATATGCGCCTCATCTGCCACGAAGGCCTCACGGAAGCATTCTTGTTTGGTGGGGAAAGCCTGGGTCGTGAGGCGCGCAAAAGAATGCAGACCAAGTAGAGGGGATCACCCCTGCGCCCGCGGCGACCGGCCGTGTCTTGCTGGACGCGGCAACGTAGAGCAGCAGGTAGGGTGAGACACCGCCCGAGATCCTTGAAGACGGCGGGGGCAGAAGTCCACTCATCATCCAGGACCTTGACCTCTACCCGCCCCCGACCAACAACCGATCACCCACGCTCAACTCGGAGGAGCCACTCATCGGCGCTAACACACCGAATATGCACCGACCCTAATGAGAAGCACATCAGGGTCTACAGGCATCTCAGCTCTTCTCGAACCCAATCTGCCAAAACCCCATATCCAGCAGCTTCATCTGCGGATACACCAGGTCATCTCCCTCGAAGCCTCGCCGCGCTTCCTCGAGGCGGTCGTTGTGCTCCTCGTAAAAGTCCACGAGCTTGAGGACGGACTCCGGGCTGTATGTCTGCGTCGTCACCTTGTATGTCGCAACGCCAACCTGAAAGAACCTGTCGTACGCGGGCACACACCCGAGCGTTCCCATGAGAATTTTCGTGATGAGGACCGGCGACACTGAACTAGCACGCTCACGCCCTGCGACCTCTTCGCGGATTGGATGGAAGTAGGCGGCGATCTCTTCGCACACCTTCTTGAGCCTCGCCTGAACCTCAGGCTCCCGCAGCCTCACGCAGGCGAGCCCAAACAGGCAGTCGTATTCGGGCTTGAGGATCTCCTCGACGATGGGCGTGTGCACCTTGTAGTCCTTCTGAAGTATGAAGCACGAGCCCCGATACATTCCCCAGCTCGCCAGGTAGAAAGCGAGGTGCAGGCTCAAATAGTCGCAGTCCGGGGACGGGTCGGTCCGCGCATCTCGAAAGGTGCGATAGCAATGCTCCCACGAGCGCGAGCGCCCATTCTCATCCCTGCGCGCATCCGCGTAGAAAGTCTTCGCACCGTTAATCAACTCATCGATGGCGTCCATGTGCTCCCTCGCTCATCTGACCTTCAACATTGAAATCAGGCCCCGAACGATGAACTCCGAACCACGCTTCTCTGTCGAATCATAGTCACAGCTAATATTCCTGCCGAGAATACCCACGACGTGTCGCACCGCATCCTCATAACGGGCGACTCCCCCTGAGACGCCGTCGCAACTAGCCAAATGCATCTCGGCGTGCCTAGTACCCTCGCGCCCACTCTCGGAGGGCCTCTTCGACGACCTCGGACGCACTGTCGTAGCCGTCGTAGGTTGCGCGCAGCATCGCCGCCTCGTACACGTCCTCGTCGATGCGCACCGTGACCTCGACGACCGGCGCTCGAGGAGCGACTCGCTCCACCGCGTCACGCTGCTCACCGAATATCGCCCCGACCGTCAGGCCGTTCGCGTCCGCCCACCGCCGGATTTCAGCGTTCTGTTCCGCCAAGCTCTCATCGTCATGCTTCGTCATAGTCACATGTGTACACGAGAGCGACCCTCCTGTCCTCGCGGCACACCCATCTATCCACGCGTCGATCGTGACCCGGGGAGGCGCCACGGCCTCGTCAATTCCCGCGCCCCTCCGGCGGAGGCTCGACGGCAGTCACCCACTCACCCGTCGCGGCGCGGAGAAGAAATACAAGCCCTCTAAGTTCTCCAGATTCTGAGATTCAACGCCGAAGTCCACCCTTCAGCTTTCCGCCAGTTCGGCGAACATGATTCATATACGGACACTCACCTACGACCCACTCAGACGAGACCACGATCCAGTCCCAACCAACCGCGGGCCCACGGGATGTTTCACGTGAAACATTCTCGGAGGTGTCCACCGACTCCACGAAGCAGCCCATTTTGCATGCCCATTCCCTGCATCACCCAAGCATTAACACCATCATGTCCACATACCGTCCCACAGAATTACCTGTAACAGGACCCTTCTTCCTCTAACGTGTCAACTATTTGCCGCGGTCACGGACGAGGCCGACTGAAGCAGCGCGCATCCGTTCAGATTGGGGATGACTCGTGAGACGATATGCATCATAGTTACCTTACATTCTCATTGTTCCGTCTTTATCTTGCGCGTACTCTTGCGTGATAACAAGGCGCGCCTCCGACGATGGTGGTGCACCAGAGGACACCTCGTCGCGGAGGTTAAGAGAGCATGATGGTCCCACCCCTATCCGAACGCCCCGTCACCGACGAAGACGAGGAACAATTCCGGCGCGAGTCGGCGCCGCGCAAGTACACGCTGCGCCGGCGCTGGGCTGACTACCGCGCCGAGGTCAAAGCGCGGCGCCCCAAGGGCGCCCGGGCCCGTGCACGGGCGTGGCTGCACGTCGAGCCGTTCTATTGGGGGATGCGCGTGGTCTACGTGGCCCTCTTCGCGGGCGCGGTCTTCGCCGTGTACATCAACGGGGTCGCCGAAGGCTGGTGGCCAGCGTGGGGCGAGAGGCCCACCGTGGCCGCCACGACCACGCCGCCCGCCGCCAGGCCTGTGCCCACTGCCTCTGCCACGGCCTCGGGCGAGGCCGCGATGTCGGGCGGATACCAAATCGGACCCGACGGCGTCCTCGTACGCCCCGCCGAACACGCAGCATCCACCTACACCAAACCCGAACTACCCGACGAAGCTAAGGAGAACACCGAACGAGGAGCCGAAGCAGCGGCGGAGTACTACCTAGCAACCCTAATCTACGCATTCAACACAGGTGACACACAACCATTTGCTGACATGTCATCACCGACGTCAAAATTTGCATCAGACTACATTAACGATGTGAATGAGCAATACTCCGACGGGTGGAATTATGGAATGGAATCAAACATCACGTATGTCCTCCGTGTCGAGCCGGTTGAGGCAAATGGGAACGATGTCCCTCAAGGTTCCATCCTCGTTAAGTTCCGTACCGAAACATATGAGGGAACATCCTGCACAAAGACAAAAGTAGAAACACCAGCATCAAAATATAAGTCGACGGTTACGTTTATCATGGCATGGCAAGACGGCAAATGGAAAGAAATTCAGGGAAGGACCGTTGCTGACAATGAGGACTAGGTTACCGATATTCAGCATTGTCGCGCTCCCATTTCTTGCTCTCCCGACTCTGTTGCAACCCGTTGCTACAGCCGCCCTCGAACAACCCACTCCAAGAATAGGAGGACATATCGAAGATGGAGACGCGCTAGTTAACGGCGAGATGGGTGAAGGTGAGTCTGATCCAGCATCTCCGCCGAATGATCATCGTCCTGCCGATGACATTCCTGCCCTCACCGCTAACGAGGAGGCTGATCCTGTGTCAGATTCCTACAAGAGTGCCGTGCCCTGCATACAAGTATTTCTCGGCAAAGTGGCCAACAGCCCCATTGTCTCCGATGATGCCACCGTCGATGATTGTCCGCTCCCTCCTGATCCACAGGGTGGACCGAACCAAGACCCCAGCCGCACTCCCACGACACGAGACCTTCTGTATCTAGCGACAGCTGTTGTTCACGCCGACGGGGCCGGTTTGTATAAGCGACCGTTGGGCATCTCCTACACGAACAAGTTCATCCCCACCATTGTCGCGGCAACACGCCCCACCCAAAGTCATGTAGTTACAATGTTTGGCCGCGAGATCACCGTGACATTCACAGCCACAAACTACGAGTGGAACTGGGGAGACGGGACACCCAGCCTGGTGACTGCCTCAACAGGATCAGTCTGGTCCGAAGGCATGGACCTGAACACCGACCCACGCTTAATCCGCCACTACTACACCCCGCCCCAAGGCTGGCGCTCCATGCTCGATGGCCCCTACCCCCACGAAAACCGAGAAATCACCCTCACCACCACCTGGAGCGGGACGGCCACGAATCCTTTCACGGGGGAGACCCAGACGATCAACGGCCTGGTCACCACCACCGAAACAACAGGCCCCTTCCCCCTATCCCACCTCGTCATCAACAACACCGACACCTGGGAAGAAAAACAAGGCCACTAAGCGAGTGATGCACCATGACCACCAAACCCTCCAACATCGGCCAGTGGGTCGGCGCCGTTATTGCCGCCGTTGTCATCATCGGCGCATCGTTCCTGGGGTTCCACGCATTCAACGCTCGAGCCCACGCGAACGCCGAACTTCAGTCCGGGGCACAGTCACCCCAGTCTGACAACACCGCGCAATCCGGCTCTTCGCATTTGAGAGTGTAGGGGTGTTGGCCAGGTTTTGCGGGTAGAGATCGCGGTCCTTGATAAGGATCGGACTTCTAGTCTTCCCGTTGTCGAGGAACACGAGCAGAGTCTCGCTGGAGCAGTCGCCGGGTACCGACATGAATTTGCATTCGCTGCCGTTCACGAGCTACACCGGCAAGATACTTCTCGATGGCCTACTACCCCCGCACCCACTCTCGGAGGGCCTCTTCGACGACCTCGGACGCGTTGTCGTATCCGTCGTAGGTTGCACGTAGCATCGCCGCCTCGTACACGTCCTCGTCGATAGTCACCGCGACCTCGACGACCGATCCTCGAGGAGTGAGTCTCTCGACCATGTCCTCCTGCTGACCCAGCCTCGCCCCTAGCGTCAGGCCGTTGTCCTCCGCCCACCGCCGGATTTCGGCGTTCTGTTCCGCCATGCTTGTATCGTCACGCTTCGTCATAGTCATATGTCTACTTCATGGCGGGGTTCCTCTCTTTGTGGCGCGCCCAGCACCCCACTTGTCGTCGATGACCCGGGGACCAGCCACGGCCTCGTCAATCCTCGTGCGACTCGGGCTGGCGCTCGACATCACGCACCCACTCACGCACCGCGGCGCGGAGGGCTCCCGACCGTGACGTGATGCCCTCACTGGACGCGCGAGCCATCATGGCGTCGAAAATATCAACGTCAAGGCTCGTGGTTACGGCCACTCGTGGCGGGAGCACCGGATGACGCGCCCGCTCCTCGCGTAGGAAGGCCACGAGTTCTTCAGCTTCTCCGGATTCAATGAGCCAGCGTTGGAGGTCGGCCTTCATCTTCACGTCCGCTCGGTTACTGCGCTTCCTCATGGGGACAGGTATACACGGCACATGCCTCTCAAGCTGTGCGACGCAGCCGCTACACCCAGAGTGGCGCGGATCAACGCATCTCTTGTCGGAATGTTTCACGTGAAACAATCGATGGCACGGTGGCGCTCCCCCATCCCCATCAAGGAACTCACTGCGCGCACACTCCGTTCCTTCGATCAGAAGCCCTACATGTCGCCAAATGACGCCTTTTGAACCTTACTGGCGACTTCGTCCACATACTGGCCCACAGTTTCACCTGTACCAGATGCGTGCGTCGCACACGTCGATCATTGTTTGACAAGGTCAGACGAGCGATTTGTCCTTTAGTCGCACATTTGCGCTGCCCATCATCAAATTTCGGGAGGATGTGCATCATAGTTACTTTATATTTCTAGTGTTTTATGTTGGTTCTGGGCGTAGCCTATGTTCATAACAGGGTGTGCTTCCGATGGTGGGGGCGCGCTGGAGGATAGCTACCTCATCGTGGAGGTTGAGAGAACATGATGGTTCCACCGTTGTCCGAGCGGCCCGTGACTGAGGAGGACGAGGAGCAGTTCCGCCGCGAGTCCATGCCGCGCAAGTACACGCTGCGTCAGCGGTGGGCCGACTATCGGGCCGAAGTCAAAGCGCGACGCCCCAAGGACGCCCGGGCCAGCGCACGGGCCTGGCTGCACGTTGAGCCGTTCTATTGGGGGATGCGCGTGGTCTACGTGGCCCTCTTCGCGGGCGCTGTCTTCGCCGTGTACATCAACGGGGTCGCCGAAGGCTGGTGGCCAGCATGGGGCGAAAGGCCAACCGTCGCAGCCACCACCACCCCGCCCATCAACCCCACACCCACCGCACCCGCCATGGCCTCCACCGAGGCGGCGATGTCGGGCGGATACCAGATCGGCCCCGACGGCGTCCTCGTTCGCCCGGCCGAACACGCAGCATCCATCTACACCAAACCCCAACTACCCGAGGAGGCCAAAGAGAACACAGAACGAGGAGCAGAAGCAGCAGCGGAGTACTACCTAGCGACCCTTGCGTATGCCTGGAACACCGGAGACACGTTTCCTTTTGAGGCAGTTTCAGACCCGAATGATAGTTTTCGAAATAAGTTCATATCCGACATTCATGACACTTATTCGTCCGGATGGACATTCGGCAACACAATTACTATCGATCACATTTTACAAGTCAATCCACAACCACCTAATGGCAAAGACGTGCCGCCTAATTCAGTACTTATCGTCTTCTTAGCTACAACATCAGACGGCACAACGTGCAGAGGCAAGAATGCTGTCTCCTCTGCAGAGGAATCACAGTTAGTCTTTGCCTTACTGATGACATGGAGGGACGGAACTTGGATTGCCATTCAAGGAGGTTCGGAAAGTGCTCAAGGAAAATAACAACCCATGTCGACTCATATCGTCACTACTATCATACACATTCTTCTTGACGGTATTAGCGGCCTCGAACGCGCGCGCAGAGGACTTGCCCTTAGGTTCTCCGCACTTTGGGGCCGAAGCCAGTGGAACAAGTGTTGCAGTGGCGCTAGCGAACACAGTGCAACAAATCATTGACGGATCCGCTCCCTCATCTGAATCGACTCTTGGTGATGACAGAGCCCTAAACACGGCTCAATCTGAGCACGCCAGCGATCCAGATTCTGATATTGACTGGGAGCATTGCGGTTTCGACATCACCGACCCTTCGCTACCGCTGAAGTTGCGTGTGGCAGTATGCGCCTATCCGCCACCAGAGACTCCTGAATCTCCCCTACCTGAGAAGCTACCTACAACGAGAGAGATTCTCTATTCGGCGGCAGCCGTCATTCATGCTGATGGGGCGGGTTTGCGTAAGCGGCCCGACGGTGTGTCGTACACGAACCGGTTCGTCCCCACGATCGTCTCGGTCACGAACCCTACCCAGACCCACGTGATCAACCTGCTGGGCCGCGACATCACGATCACTCTGACGGCGACGAACTATGAGTATTCCTGGGGCGATGGGACCCCCAACACGGTGACCACCTCCCCGGGCCTGGCGTGGGAGAAGGGCATTGACCCGAACAAGGACCCGCGTCTCATCCGCCACTACTACACCCCGCCCCAAGGCTGGCGCTCCATGCTCGATGGCCCCTACCCCCACGAAAACCGAGAAATCACCCTCACCACCACCTGGAGCGGGACGGCCACGAATCCTTTCACGGGGGAGACCCAGACGATCAACGGCCTGGTCACCACCACCGAAACAACAGGCCCCTTCCCCCTATCCCACCTCGTCATCAACAACACCGACACCTGGGAAGAAAAACAAGGCCACTAAGCGAGTGATGCACCATGACCACCAAACCCTCCAACATCGGCCAGTGGGTCGGCGCCGTTATTGCCGCCGTTGTCATCATCGGCGCATCGTTCCTGGGGTTCCACGCATTCAACGCTCGAGCCCACGCGAACGCCGAACTTCAGTCCGGGGCACAGTCACCCCAGTCTGACAACACCGCGCAATCCGGCTCCCAATTGGGAGACACCCTTCAATCCACAGAACCAACTCCCGTTAACATCCCGAAGCCCACTCCCCCGCCACACCTTTACGCGGGTGGACAAATCGGTGCCCAAGCGACATCACAGTGGTACATCGACCTATGGGCATATGCGTTCAATACCGGAGACACAGAAGACTTCATGAAGGTGTGTCAGGTTGAAGGTTACTGCGATGCATTTGCACACGACCTGGAACGCATGCATACAGATGCATATCTCGTCAAGCCGCTCACCAATAAGTATCTTCAAACAAATAAGATATACGAGTGTTCACTCCAAAAGGCAGGCACTGAAGGAATTTGTATCGAGTTCACGTATTTGCAAACACCGGCAGCATTCCGCCACCTAACAGAAGAAAAGGCATCAGAACAATACGACACCATAAGCACAGTAACCGACGAGGAAATCAACAGCGAACGAACACTCTTTCGTGTCCTATTTCTTGAAGAGCGGGGGGACACATGGGTCGTCACCCACATCTGGGATCACTAATGACCACCGAGAATCCATATCCGCTGAGAGCGACAGGCCGCAGAGTCAACTCTTATTGTTGATGCTGACAATACGGCTGCGGCACCACGACTCCAGCACTCCACACACTGGAGCCCCAGCCCACCATCGTGGGCCGCCGCCTCAACGTCATTGTTTCACGTGAAACACTCGACCGTCTCCGCGTCGTCACCGTCGACGACACATCCATCAACACAAGGAACACCCCCACGCCCTCACCGCAGCTGTCCCGGTCGCCCCAGGCCACCGGACCAGCGTCACACCACGGTCACGGCTTCACAGCGAGCTCGTATCGCACCCAGCGGCGCTGACCCGTGGACGTGACTAGGCCTCGTGACACGAGGTCGCGCAGCTCCGAGCGCGCTTCCTCAGCGGTCACACCAA
>NZ_CAUTSL010000048.1:0-17836 GCF_963540955.1 Actinomyces bouchesdurhonensis | reverse complement strand
TCGATGAGGACTGCGACCCCGCCCTCAAGCTCGGCGTCTTCTCCACCGGCCCCGAAATCCGCTCCTACGGTTGGAACTGCCTCACTGAGGCCATCGGCACCGCCGTCCTCATCCTGTGGGTCTTCGTCTCCGGCTACACCGAGACTGCGATTGGCCCGCTCGGTGTCGCCCTCATCATCGTCGTCATCGGTAACTCCCTCGGCGGCCCCACCGGTTACGCCATTAACCCGGCCCGTGACCTCGGCCCGCGTATCGCCCACGCGATCCTGCCGATCAAGGGCAAGGGTGGCTCCGACTGGGGCTACTCCTGGGTTCCCGTCGTCGGCCCCATCATCGGCGCCATCGTCGGTACCGTCATTTACTTCCTCGCCCTCGCCTGAGGGTAAGCGCGCGGGCGAGGCTGCCACGGCCTCGCCCGCGCCATCCCCGCCGCCGGGCAATCATCTGGTGGGACGCAGACGTCCCGTACGCCGCGCTGGTGGCCACGCGCGGCCCCCACAACGATGTGACAAAACTTCCGAAAGGACACTCATGACCACCCCCGAAATGTTCGTTCTCGCCATCGACCAGGGCACCACCTCGACTCGTGCGATCATCTTCAACCACGCCGGCGAGATCGTCGCGGTCGGCCAGCAGGAGTTCACCCAGATCTTCCCGAATCCGGGCTGGGTTGAGCACAACCCCATCGAAATTTGGGACACCACTCGCACCGTCGTCGCCGAGGCTCTGCAGAAGGCAGAGATCAACCGCCATCAGCTGGCCGCCATCGGCATCACCAATCAGCGTGAAACCACTGTCGTATGGGACAAAAACACCGGCGAACCCGTCTACAACGCGATCGTCTGGCAGGACATGCGTACCTCCGACATCGTCAAGGAACTCGAGGGCGACGAGGGTCCGGATCGCTTCCGTCAGATCTGCGGCTTGGGTTTGTCCCCCTACTTCTCCGGCTCGAAGATCAAGTGGATCTTGGATAACGTCGAGGGCGCTCGCGAGCGCGCCGAGGCCGGCGACCTGTACTTCGGCAACACCGACTCCTGGGTCCTGTGGAACCTGACGGGCGGCATCAACGGCGGCGTGCACTGCACGGACGTCACCAACGCCTCGCGCACCATGCTCATGGACATCCGCACCCTTCAGTGGCGCGAGGACGTCTGCGAGATCTTTGGCATCCCGATGTCGATGCTCCCCGAGATCAAGTCCTCCTCCGAGATCTACGGCTACGGCCGCAAGAACGGCCTCCTCGTTGACACTCCGATCGCCGGCATCCTCGGCGACCAGCAGGCAGCCACCTTCGGCCAGGCCTGCTTCGAGAAGGGCATGGCGAAGAACACCTACGGCACCGGCTGCTTCATGCTCATGAACACCGGCACCGAGCCCGTCTTCTCTGACAACGGTCTGCTCACCACGGTTGCCTACAAGATCGGTGACCAGCCGGCCGTCTATGCCCTCGAGGGCTCGATCGCCGTGGCCGGCTCGCTCGTGCAGTGGCTGCGCGACAACCTGGGCATGATCGTCAAGTCCTCTGACATCGGCGCCCTGGCCTCCACGGTCGAGGACAACGGTGGCGTGTACTTCGTCCCCGCATTCTCCGGCCTGTTCGCCCCCTACTGGCGTTCGGACGCGCGCGGCGCGATCGTGGGCCTGACCCGCTTCGTCAACAAGGGCCACATCGCACGCGCCGTCGAGGAGTCGACCGCGTTCCAGAGCGCCGAGGTTCTCGACGCGATGAACGCCGATTCGGGCGTGCCGCTCAAGGAGCTCAAGGTTGACGGCGGCATGACGCACGACGACCTGGTCATGCAGTTCCAGGCCGACCTGTGTGGCGTGGACGTCGTCCGCCCGAAGGTCATCGAGACGACCGCCCTGGGTGCCGCCTACGCGGCCGGCATGGCGGTTGGCTACTGGGAGAGCACCGACGATGTCGTCGCCAACTGGCAGGAAGGCAAGCGCTGGAAGCCCACCATGGAGCCCGCCGAGCGCGACCGCACTTACCGCCTGTGGAAGAAGGCCGTCACCCGCACCCTGGACTGGGTGGACGACGACGTGTTGTGATCACGTGCCTGATCGAGGGACGAGGCCGGGGCTGCGCGAGCGGTCCCGGCCTCGCCGTGTGCGGGGGGTGAGGGGCTAGAAGGATTCGCAGCGCACGCGCCCACCGGCGTCGCGGATGAGGTGGGCGGCGTCGGCGACCATGAGGGGTGAGCCGCACACGTAGTAGGTGGCGTCGGTGTCGATGCCGGCTTCGCGTAGGTAGTTCGTGACTCGCCCGTGGAAGGTTCCGGGAGTGTTCTCGCGGCTCACGCAGCGTATGGTGCGCGGCAGGGGCGTGTTTACGTGGCGTGTCGGGTCGTCGGTGGTCGTTGCGTACCCGAGGAGGAGAACATCATCGTTTCGTACGTCACGCTCGAATTCCGCAAGAAAGGGGGCGATCCCTGTTCCGGTTGCGATGAATACGCGGCGTCGGGTGTCAGGTGTTGTCGCGCGCGTGTCAGAAGTGCCCGTGTTGAGGAGGAATTGCCCCAGAGGGAGTTCGATGTCGACGATGTCTCCCGCTGTCACGTGGCTCGCCCATGCCGCGCCGAGTCCGCGGGTGCGAACGTCTATGAGTAGGCGCACGGCCTGGCCGGGTTCGCAGGCGAGCGAATAGGGGCGCCACTCGAAGGGTGCGACTCGCACGAGCGCGTACTGGCCTGCATGCCACAGGGCGGGTGTGGGCAGACGGAGTGTGATGTCTCGGATGGTGGGTGTCGCCCAGCTGACGCACTGTACGCTTCCCCGGTGCCGCCTGGCGCCGACGTTACGATCTGAGCCGGATTCGTGGGGGTGCGTCGCGGGAGTTGAGGCGTTGTCCTGTGCGTGAAGGGCGGCTGTGATGCGCGGGTATCCTGCGGGTCCCAGGGCCTTGCAGGTGGCAGACATGCCCGCCATTGCGGCTCCTACGATCCCGGGCATTCCTGCGTCTTGTCCGGTGAGGAAGAGGTTCGCGATGGGTGTTGAGGGAGTGGCCAGGTTGGCCTGGAATCGTTCGGGTGTGAGGGGCAGCCCGTAGAAGCAGCCCTGGGCGTGGGATGTGAAGTGTTCGATGGTCAGTGGGGTGCCCACTTCAGCGTAGGCGATGGCGTCTCGTAGTCCGGGAACGGCTGTCTCTGCGAGGTCAATGAGTCCGCTTTTCATGACTTCTGTGAGGGTCTCGTAGTCCCGTCCTCTATTCTTCGGCCGTGTTCCCGCCCAGCGTTCGAAGGCCTCGGGCGTGACAAAAGAGACGATCTCCGCTGTCGCGTGTGGTTCCCCGGACTTGATGCCTGGGAAGGAAATGAAGGCAGACTGTGGGTGCCCGTCGAGGAGGTCGGCGGTCATCTGGGCCGGATCGTCGGGGCAAGCCGGTGTTGTCACCCAGACGTTCGATCCGTCGACGGTTTCGGGGTAGTGGTCGAGAATTAGGTAGACGGTGACCGCTGTGCCTCCGTGTCCGAGGCTGGCGATCTTTTCACGTATGGGCGCTGTGAGTGCGCCGGTTGGCCCTGTGGTTGGTAGCAGGCGCGTGTATGTCTCGCGCGCGCCGATGCCGGACATGATGATCGGTGCACGTTCTTCGTAGGAGAGGGGGATGGGACCTGAGCGGTCGGTGACGCGCACGCCGACCGCTCGTCCGGCCTCGACAATGATGCTTTCGACGTCTTGTGCGACGCGGATCTGTCCGCCCTTGTCGCGTATGTGCTCTTCAATCATGCGTGCGATCTGGCCGCTGCCGCCGTGCGGGAACCATGCGCCGTTCATGTAGTGGCTGACGATCATCGCGTGGGCGACGAACGCGCTGCGCGCGGGTTCGACCCCGTAGTCGCCCCATTGTGTGGTGAGGAGTGCGCGCAGGGCGGGGTCGTGGAAGCGGCGCTTCATGTAGTGCTGCGTTCGCTCGAGCGCGCAGCCTTCCAGTAGGCGTCCTGCGAGGCGTAGGGCGGGGGCGGCCCGAGGGGGAACCATCTCTCGCGCGTATCCGAGTGACATCCAGGAATAGGCTCGTCGAACGTCCTTGCAGTATCGACGGATCGCTTTCTTTTCGTGTGGGAAGAGGGAGGTGAGGAGGTGGAGGTATTCCTGGAGGCCTGAGGGGATCGCGACGTCGAGGCCGTGGCCGGGCAGGCAGAATCGGTCGTAGTGTTCGGGCATGCGAGTCCATGTCAGGGAGCCGCCGGTGAGGTAGTCCATGAGTTGGCGTGGGCGCGAGCCGGGTTCCATGTCTCCCACGTAGTGAAGGCCTACGTCCCACGACGCTCCCATGCGGCGGAATGAGTGTGTGAGGCCGCCTGGGGTGGAATGTTTTTCGAGGACGAGTACGCGTGCTCCGGTGGTTCGGGCGAGCAGTCCGGCGCTCGTTAGCGATCCGATTCCAGAGCCGATGATGATCGCGTCGTACATGGGAACTCCCAAAACTAGACAGTGTCTACTCATGGGATCATGTGTGGGTAGACACTGTCAAGTTGTGGTCCAGTGTCGGTTACACTGTGGACATGACGCGCTCCACCACACCCGACGGGCTACGCGAGGCGATCCTGACCATCAGTCGCAACCTGCTCAACGAGGGAGGGCCAGCCTCGCTGTCCATGCGCGAGGTCGCCCGCCGCGCGGGATGCACCCACCAGGCTCCCTACCACTACTTTCAAGGGCGTGAAGCAATCCTTGTCGTCCTTGTCGAGGAGGGGTACCGACGCCTGGAAGAAGCACTGGCGCAGGCTCGCAGGGCCAACGAGGGAGCCGCGCCGGACGTGATCACTCGCGCGGCGGGGTGCGCCTACCTGACGTGTGCCCTGGCCAATCCCGGAGTCTTCCGCATCATGTTCCGATCCGACATGTACGACTCGGATGCCCATCCACAGGTGAGGACAGCAAGCTTGGCAGCTCGCGCTCAGCTCCGCTCCCTGGCGCGCCTTGCCTATGGAACCGACGACCCGCGCGCGGAGTTGACCCTGTGGGCCTACGTTCACGGCCTCGCGACCCTCGCCCTCGACGGGCCGCCCGCACTCGGTGTTGGTGAACAAGTGCGCCGCTGTGCCCTGGAGGCGATCGATGCTCCCTATTTCGTTGACGGACTCCGAGGGGTCCGTTAACTCCAACGTGGCGACAGAGCAGTCCTAGGACCCAAGGCCAACAGTGGCCTTCGACGCGTCACCTACAATTGACCCCATGGAAAGCTCTAACAATCAAACGACATATCTCGTCGTCGACGGCGAAAATATCGACGCGACGCTGGGCCTATCGGTCCTGGATCGGCGCCCCAATCCCGAGGAACGCCCCCGCTGGGACCGCGTCCTCGAGAGCGCGCACGGACGCTGGAACCAGCGTGCCAAAGGCCTGTTCTTCCTGAACGGCTCCTCCGGCTTCCTGCCCATGGGCTTCGTTCAGGCCCTGACCGCCATGGACTACTCGGTCATCCCCCTGTCAGGTCCCGCCGACATGAAGGTCGTCGACGTCGGCCTGCAGCGCACGATGGATGCTATCGCGGCCCTGGATTCGGGCGACGTCATCCTCGCCAGCCACGACGCTGACTTCCTGCCCCAGCTTGAGGCGCTCCTGGACCAGGGACGCCGCGTCGCCGTCATGTGTTTCAAGGAGTTTCTTTCCTCCCAGCTCCACGAGCTGGAGGAGCGGGGCCTGGAAATTATCGACCTGGAGTACGACGTCCATGCCTTCCAGGTCCACCTGCCCCGGCTCCATATTATCGACATCGACGACTTCGACCCGATGTCCTTCCTGTAAACGCGCGTCTGGGCGCATTCCACACGCAACGACGAAGCCGGGCGGCCCCTGCGGGGCCGCCCGGCCTTTCTATGAGCGCAATATTAGCCGCAGATCACTGTGCGGACTTGCCCTTGAGAGCGGCCAGGCGAGCCTCGATCTCGACCTGCGAAGAATCGGTTTCAAGCTCTGCGAACTGGGCATCCAGGCTAGATGCGGCCAGCTCGATTTTGCCCTGGGCCAGGGCCTCCTGGCGGCGAACGCGGTCCTCGAAGCGACCGAGCTCGCTCGTGGGATCCAAAATGTTGATGGAACCCAGCGCGTCCGTGACCTGCGCCTGCGCCTGGGCGGTCTTCTCGCGGGCGATCAGCTGGTCGCGGCGCGACTTCAGCTCGGAGAGCTTGTCCTTCATCTGCGACAGGCCCTTCTTCAGGCGCTCGGCGACCTCACGCTGTGCCTGGAGTGAAGGCTCCTCGGTCTTGACCTCGTTCTCGAACTGGATCTGCTTACCGATTGCGACCTTGGCCAGGTCGTCCCACTTGTTAGCCCCGGCCTCGTCACCTGCGGCGCGCAGGGCATCGGCCTTCGCGGACGCGGCGGCAGCCTTCTGACCCCAGTCAGCCGCGGCCTTCACGTCCTCCTCGTAGTCCTTCTCGGCCATGCGCAGATTACCCAAGGTCTGGGCGATCGCGTTCTCGGCCTCGATGATTGAGTTCGTGTAGTCACGGACCAGCTGATCGATCATCTTCTGCGGGTCCTCGGCCTTGTCGAGGATGGCGTTAATGTTGGCCTTAGCGAGCTGGGCGATGCGGCCCAGGATCGTCTGCTTTTCAGCCATGATGTTCTCCTTTATGGTGACGTGCGCTCGTGCGCGGGGTGAGCGCGAGGCAAAGGCCCCGCAGGTCGGTGGGTTGACGGGCCCTGATGGGCCAGGAATGCATCCTCGAAGCTATGAGTGCTTCCGGAGGACTCGGTAGCAGCTTGGTGGCGCGTTCTCCTCCCAACTGGTGGTGAACAGAGCAATATACATGTTTGTGCAACGTCATGTCACACAAGATATGTGATGTGTAGCATATCGGTTTGGTGGACGGACAACGCGCCAGCGCACACGCAGCGTTCCTCACGCGCTACCCGCGGCAAACCTAAAAATGGCCCTTACTGCCCGAGAAACCGCCGCCGAAACTCCCGGAACTTCCCGAAAAACCGCCGGAGGAATGGTGACTCGAACTGCTCCGCCTCGAACTCGAACTACCCCAGCTCGAACTCGAACTACCCCAGCTGGAACGGCGAGAACTGCCGCCGCTCGACGTGAGGATCGACCACAGGATCTGCTCTCCCAGCGACGGACCAGAATCACGACCCGGGTCGCGCTCGTAGTTGTATTCGGATTCTGGCCAGCTGTACTGCGGGCGGCTCAGCGGCGTCGCGAGGACACGGTCCGCGAGAGTACGCGATTGAGCGGCCAAGGAAGTCGCCTGGTTCGGGTCGGAGTCCAATGCCTCGCGCGCTGCCTTGAGAGCCTGCTCCGAATCGTTGAGGGTCGAACGCACGGCGAGGTCCATCGCACCGCGTCGCCCCTGCACGTAACGCTGTGCGCGCGTCAACGCGGACTCGGCCAGAGCCATCTGGGAACGGGCGGTAGACCGCGCCCTCTCGTCGTTGTCCCTCCGGGTACGCAGGGGCGCAAGCGCGGCGTCGAGGTTCGCCTCCGCGCTGCGCAAATGCTCGAGAGCCGCCAGCGGATCGCCGTTGTTGAGCAGCGCCGCCTGCCCATCCGCGATGGCTGCGTGAGCGTCACTGACGAGCGGGTCGAAGACGGCTGAATCGGCCTTCAAGGCGGACGTGTCGGTAATGTCAGAGGAGATAGATCCGATCGCAGCGCCAAGGCGGTCATGGATCGCATCAAGGTCTGATTTTGCGGAGAAGATCGCGTCGGTTTGGTGCGTGGCCATCATGAGTGCGCGGTGTGCCGTATCGAGTGAACTCTCCGCGCGGGCGCGGTCCGTTTCTACCATCTGCTGGGCTTCTCCCAGGGCCTTGTCGGCAGTGTCCAGCAGGGCTGCAGCCTGCTCAGGATTGTCCTGCAACGACGCGAGCATCTGCGGCGGGTAAATTCCAGCAATGCTCACCAGCTCGGCCTTGGCGCGCTCCAGGTCGGCGCGCTGTTCGGTCAGGCGCTCGCGGGCATCGCTGATGCGCGTGGGCAGGGTTGCCTGCTCTGAGCGTTTCTTCTCGAAGGAAGCCTGGATGTTGCTCAGGGGATTCATGCTGGTGCCCAGGTCGCGCATGATGCTGGTCGCCAGGTTTGCACGCGCAGTGGGGTTCGTGGAGCCGTTCATCTGTTTTTGCGTCTCGAAGCAGCGTGCGACCGACTCTTTGGCGAACTCTAGGGTGCGGGCGAACTCGTCCGTTTGGGCGATGCCGAATTGGGCGCGCGCGAAATCGAGTTCGTCGGCGGCTGAGCGGACCTGCTCGTCGGCAGCCAGGAGCTGATGGTTGGCTTGGGTAACCTTCTTGTGACTGTCATCGATGGACGTGCGCGTCACCTCTTCGGTGACTCCGCCCCGTCGTTTCGACGTTGAGGCGATTAAGAAACCTATCCCCCCGAAGGTGATGAGGGCGAGGAAGACGACGATGGAAGGGCCGAAAGAGCCGCCGATGAGGTTGCCGCGCCGGGAGTTTCGGGAGGTGGCCGAGGGGCTACTTGTGGATGCGTTCGTTAGGGAGTCGATGAAGGCAACGGCGCCAGACGCGCCGTCCGAGGAGGTCAGGGGGTTGCTGGTCAGCTTGGCTTCGGCTGCCCGCCGCGCGTTATCGCGCGCGCTTTGTGAGACGGAACCGCCGTTGACGCATTCACCGTCCTCACGCTGGGAATAGGCCAGGTAGTAGATGATGTTGCCGTCCGTTGTGCCGGACTTCTTCAAGGTCTGACGGCACCATTCGACGCCGTCGATGCCTGAAAGGTCATCGACGATGACGACGTCGACGGTGATTCCCTTTGCCCGGGCGTCGCGGGCGGCACTTTCTATGCGCGCCCGGTCGGAGTCTGAAAGCCATCCGTTCGGGTCAGTGACAATACCGCTCGTGGCGAGTGGGGATGCGGCGAAGGTGGGCGCGCCCACCGCGATGAGTAGCGTGGTCAGTAATGCGATGAGGTTCAATCGGCGGATTCGTGACACGAGTACCTCCTGCGTTGTGGCGAACAGGCAACGATATACCACGCCACACACTCACGTCCATCGTGTGATGAACAGCGCGCCGCGCGATTACTGCCGTGGGGTCAGTCTACGCGAAATGGGAGTACGTATGGGAGCGTCGGTGCTGTTCGCTACAGGAGAGAGCGCGCTTCGACGTGGAGCGGGTATGCGCCCTATGATAGGGGGAGTCTTGTGGACTAACAGACTATTCACAGAAGGAGGGGACCATGCCTACCGGTAAAGTGAGGTTCTTCGACGCTGATCGCGGTTTCGGCTTCATCACGGGAGACGACGGGGCGGATGTCTTCCTCCACTCGTCCGCGCTGCCCTCTGATTCGCCGAACCCCAGAGTGGGAGCTCGCGTGGAGTACTCGGTGGCTGACGGGCGCAAGGGACCGCAGGCCCTGAGCGTGCGTTTCCTCAAAGAGACAGCTTCCGTTGCCCGAGCTAAGCGCCGTAAACCGCAAGCGATGGTGCCGGTTGTTGAGGACCTCATTAAGCTCCTCGACTCCTCGAGTGCCTCCCTGCGACGAGGCTCCTACCCGGACAACGCGACCAAGATCGCGAAGGTGTTGCGCGCCGTCGCAGAGGAATTTGATGCCTAAAACTGGTGCCCGCACGCGGGCAGTGAAGAAGGACGCGGTCCTGGAGGCCGCGCTCGACGTGGCCCGTGCGGGTGCCGAGGCTGTGGCTCACCCGCGCCCGGTCGGCGAGCATGTGGGCTTCGAAATGGTGTCGGAGCGTCTGGGGACGCACTACTTCGCGTCGACGGACGCAGGCTATGTGGGGTGGTGCTGGGCGGTGACACTCGCCCGCGTGCCGCGCGGACGCGTCGCCACCGTGTGCGAGGTCGATATGACCCCGCGCGAGGGTGCGCTGTTAGCCCCTGAGTGGGTGCCGTGGGAGGCGCGTCTTCGTCCCTCGGACATCTCACGTGAGGACACGCTGCCCTACGTGGCGGACGATGTGCGCCTGGAACAAGGCTTTGAGGATACGAGCGACGATCCGGACCTGCCGGTTGTGCGTGACCTGGGTCTTGGTCGCCCCCGCGTCTTGTCTGAGGAGGGGCGCAGCCAGGCCGCGAAGCGCTGGTATGAGTCGGAGCGAGGTCCGAAGTCGGGTCGCCGCCCACGCAACACCTGTTCCACCTGCGGCTTCCTCATGAAAATGAGCGGCGACATTCGCACCATGTTCGGTGTGTGCGCAAACGAGTGGGCGACGGATGACGGCGCAGTCGTGTCCCTCGATCACACGTGCGGCTCCCACTCGGAGACCGACGTGCCTAAGAATGGGACTGCGTGGCCGGTGCGTCCCTCGCGCGTGAACGAGGGTGCGCTCGATGCTGAGCCGATGCCGCGCGTGTCCGAGCAGGCGGGCACCCAGGCCGTCGCGCAGCAGGCGCAGGAGGCGACGCCGTCTGAGGGCGGGCCGGAGGAAGCGGCGCGGTCCGAGGTCGGCTGAGGCCTCGATGAACACAGACTGACGGAAAGCACCCGGGACCAGCGCCCGGGTGCTTTCTCAACAAGTGGAAACACGGCGGGAATGTTTGCACCTGGGCGCGCAAGCGTGCACGATTAATCGGTGAATACCCAAGCACAGACCGCCCCATCCCGCGGCGGCTTCACACAGTCACTCGATTCGTTCTTCCAGATTTCCGCGCGCGGCTCGACCATTGGTCATGAGATTCGCGGTGGAATCGTCACCTTCTTCGCGATGGCTTACATCCTGGTTGTCAACCCGGCTATCCTGGGCAACGCCATCCCCACGGATGGTTCTATTACGACCCAGGGCATCGCCGCCGGTACCGCGCTGGTTGCGGGCATCATGACGATCCTCATGGGCGTCGTTGCCAACTATCCGTTGGCCTTGGCCGCAGGCCTTGGCCTCAACGCGGTCGTCGCCTTCACCCTGGTCCTGGGGGCAGGCCTCAGCTACGGCGAGGCCATGGGTATCATCGCGTGGGAAGGTATCCTGATCTTCCTGCTGGTCCTCACGGGCTTCCGCGAGGCGGTCTTCCGTGCCGTCCCCGCCGCCCTGAAGACAGCGATCACGGTGGGCCTGGGCCTGTTCGTCGCTCTCATTGGCCTGGTCAATGCAGGTATCGTGCGCACGGGCGCGACCCCCGTCCAATTCGGTATTTCGGGGTCCCTTGACGGTTGGCCGGCCCTGGTCTTCGTTTTCGGCCTCTTCCTCATGATCATCCTGTACGTGCGGCGTGTGAAGGGCGCGGTCCTGATTTCGATCATCTCCGCGACCGTCCTCGCGGCGATCGTTCAGGCGTTCGCACACATTGATCGCATCTCCGAGACGAACCCGACGGGTTGGGGCCAGACCGTGCCCGAACTCAAGGGTTCCCCGATCGCTATCCCCGTTTTCGATACGCTCGGCAAGGTTGACCTCTTCGGGGGCTTCGGCAAGCTCGGAATTGTTTCCGTCATCCTCCTGGTCTTCTCTCTCATGCTGGCCGACTTCTTTGACACGATGGGCACCATGGTCGCCGTCGGCGCCGAGGGTAATCTGCTGGACGAGCAGGGAAACCCGCCCAAGACCCGCCAGATCCTGATCATTGACTCCCTGGCCGCCGTGGCCGGCGGCGTCGGAGGCGTCTCCTCGAATACCTCCTACGTCGAGTCCGCCTCGGGTGTCGCCGAGGGCGCGCGCACCGGCCTGGCCTCAGTGGTCACCGGCGTGCTCTTCTTGCTCTCGACCTTCCTGGCGCCCCTCGTTGAGCTAGTACCGACAGAGGCTGCTTCCACGGCTCTCGTGTTCGTCGGCTTCCTCATGATGACCCAGGTCACCGACATCGACTGGAAGGCCCCCGAGGTCGCGATCCCCGCCTTCATGACGATGGCTTTCATGCCGTTCGGCTACTCCGTGTCCGTGGGTATCGGCGTTGGTTTCGTGACTTACTCGCTGATCCAGCTGGTCAAGGGCCAGGCCCGTAAGGTGCATCCGCTCCTGTGGGTCGTCTCCGTGCTGTTCGTCGTCTACTTCCTGATGGGGCCGATTCAGCGTCTCTTCGGCGTCGCCTGATTCGTCACCTCTCGTCCCTTCCCTGCCCCGCCGGAGCCTGCCTCCGGCGGGGCAGTCGTATCCTGAGAAAATGCGCCGAGGAGGGGCGCTTCCCAGAGGCTGCCCCCGCCTCGTTCGGCGTGCGCAGCAGCGAGAGAGGGAGGTCTGGCGTGTCGGCAACATTCGCATCCATGCGCTACGTGAACTACCGGTATTGGTTCGTCGCATCCCTGATTGCGTCCACCGGCGCGTGGCTCCAGCGCGTCGCCCAGGACTGGTACGTGCTGACGGTTCTCACCGATCACGACTCGGGGCAGGTCGGTATCGTGACGGCGCTCCAATTTCTTCCGATCATCCTGTTTTCCGCGTCGGCGGGTGTTCTCGCGGACCGCATCCCCGGGCGTCGTCTCCTCCAGTGCACGCAGGCGGGGGTGGGCCTCGTGTCCCTCGTGATGGGTCTCGTGGTCCTCACGGGCACGGGCGAGCTCTGGCACCAGTACATCCTCGCCTTCGTCTCCGGGACGATCTCCGCGGTCGACACGCCCGCGCGTCAGGCCTTCGTCGGCGAGCTCGTGCCGCCTGACAAGATGGCGAATGCGGTCGCCCTGAACGCCACCGCGTTCCATGCCGCGCGCCTCATCGGCCCGGCATCGGCGGGGCTGTTCATCGACTGGTGGGGGGTGGGCCCCGTCTTCCTGATCGATGCTGGCATGTTCGCGGCCCCCATCATCGCCCTGTTCCTCATGCGCGCCGACCGCCTCTACCCGCGCACCCTCATCCCGCGCGCTCGCGGCCAGCTGCGCGAGGGAATCGCGTACGTGCGCGGGCGCACGGACATCTGCATCATTCTCGTCACGATCTTCGTCGTCAGCGCTCTGGGCATGAATTTTCAGCTCACGAGTGCCCTCATGGCGACGACCGTGTTCGGTAAGTCTGCTGGGTCGTTCGGTGTCCTGTCGACTTTCATGGCTCTCGGGTCGATCCTCGGGTCCACGGCTGTCGCGCGACGTACGCCTCGCTTGCGCGCGATCCTCATGGGGGCTGCATTCTATGGGACCGCCGAGATCCTGCTGGGGCTGTCGCCCTCCTACTGGTGGTTCGCCGTCCTGGCGGTCCCCACCGGCTACGGCATGCTGACGATGAACACCAGCGCCAACGCGCTGATGCAAACGCGCACGGATCCCGATAAGCGCGGACGCATCATGGCCCTGTATTCGCTCGTGTATCTGGGTGCGACGCCGATCGGGTCGCCCATCATCGGTCGGATTGGTGCGCTCTTTGGGGCGCGTTGGGCGATCCTGGTAGGCGGGATCGCGTCCCTGAGTATCGCCGTCGCGTGCGGAGTGTGGGCGATGATTCATTGGAAGGCGCGCGTCGTGCGGCGCTCGTCCTTCCCGTGGGTGGGCATCGAGGGGGATTCCTCGGTGGACGCGCCCAGCCGTTCGCTCGACGAGGACTGAGGTGCGTCCCCGGGGGACCGGGAGTTAGAGCACACGCTCCAGGCAGTAGTCGATGCACTCCAGGAGGGCCTCGACGTCGCCGATCTCGACGCTGGGCCACGTGCCGATGCGCAGCTGGTTGGCCCCAACACCCCGGTAGGCGCCGATGTCGACGATCCCGTAGGCGCGCAGGTGCGCAGCCAGGTCGGTGGCGCGCACGTCAGCGTTGATTTCGATCGTGGCGGTTACGGGGGAACGCCAGGCGGGTTCGGCGACGAAGGGGGAAAGCGCCGGGTGTGCGCTCGCCCAGTCGTAGATGAGGGACGAGGCCTGGGCGCAGTGGGCGGCGACCGCGTCCATTCCGCCGCGCTCGAGGAGCCAACGCACCTGCTGCTGCGCCATGATGATGGTCGCGACGGCGGGGGTGTTGAGGGTCTGGTCGCGAGCCGAGTTGTCAATCGCGGCTGACAGGGACAGGAACTGGGGGATCCAGCGCTCGCCTGGGGCGGTCTCGACGCGGCGCGCGCGCTCGATGGCGGCGGGGGAGAGGATGGCGACCCAGAGGCCGCCGTCGGAGCCGAGGGACTTCTGGAGGGAAAAGTAGTAGGCGTCGACTTGGGTGAGGTCGATTGGTGCGGCGCCCGCGATCGAGGTTCCGTCCACGAGGGTCAGTGCCCCGGGGGCCGCGACGCGGTAGACGGGGGAGGTCACGCCCGTCGAGGTCTCGTTGTGGGGGTAGGCGTAGGCGTCCACGCCTTGGGAAGCGTCGCGCGGAGCGAGTGTGACCAGTGAGCCAGCCTCGGCCTCGTCGATGAGGGGTGTCCCCAGGTGTGGGGCGCGTTCCGCTTCTAAGGCGAATTTCGCACCGAAGGCCCCCCACGATCCGAACGCTGCGCGCGAGGAGATGAGGCACGCGCAGACCATGTCCCAGAATGCTGATGCTCCGCCGTTGCCCAGGACGACTTCGTAGCCGTCGGGAACGTTCAGGAGGGTGCGCAGGCCGTCCTTCAGGTCGGCGACGACTGTGCGCACGGGGGCGGCGCGGTGCGAGGTGCCCATGAGGAGGGGGGCGAAGAGGGCCTGAAGTTGGTCGGCGCGTACCTTGGAGGGGCCGCAGCCGAAGCGTCCGTCGGTGGGTAGTAGTTCGGGGTTAATGTCGGGGAAGTCCACCATGCTGATAGCCTAACTTAGGGTTTGTCGGTATTTCCATCATGCCCATTAATCGAATTGTCGTGAACAAGGACACGTTGCGACACGCTGTTTTTCGCGTCTTAGTGTCGTTTTCTTCCAAGAAAAGAAAGGTCACCCTATGCTGATGATCGTAGGGACCCCTTGAAGGAGGATGACGTGGCGGACCTGATTGATACCACGGAGATGTACCTTAAGACCATTCTTGAGCTCGAAGAAGACGGGGTGACGCCCCTGCGGGCTCGCATCGTGGACCGGCTGGGTCATTCGGGGCCTACTGTGTCACAGACCGTGGCCCGTATGGAGCGTGACGGGCTGTTGCATGTCATGGGGGACCGTCGTCTGGAGCTGACGCCAGAGGGACGCGCTCGCGCGACCGAGGTGCTGCGCAAGCATCGCCTGGCGGAGTGTCTCCTGTTGGACGTTATCGGATTGGAGTGGGCGCGGGTCCACGACGAGGCCTGTCGCTGGGAGCATGTCATGAGCGACGCCGTGGAGGAGCGCCTGGTGGAACTCCTCCATGATCCGAACGTTGATCCTTATGGCAATCCTCTGCCGGGCATGGGGGGAAGTGAACGTATGCATTCTGCCGAGCTTGCGGTGCGTTCCTTGGAGTCTGGGGTGCTGACGTTGGGGCGCATTGGTGAGCCGATCCAGGCCGATGCTGAGGTGCTGGCTGCTTTCGATGAGCTGGGTTTGCGTCCGGGGGCACGCGTGGGTCTGTCGGCGCACGGTGATGTCGTGCGTGTGTCGGCGTTTGGTGAGTCTGGTGAGGTCATGGGGTATCTGACGATTCCGGTGGCGTTGGCCGCTCATCTGTTCGTTCTCGGCGTGTAGTCCTCTCATTGGGTCGTGCGACGAGGCCGGGGTTCGTTGGGGCCTCGGCCTTCGTTGTGCGCTCAATTCGGTATGTCTCGAATGATGAAATGGGTGTGACGAGTTTCCGGTTGGGGGAGTTTTCCCTGATACGCCGGGGTGTTAATGTCACGGAATGATAACGGCGGGGGATGGTGGTGTTACCGGAACGTGACATTGACCAGGTGTGCAGGCTATAGTGAATACCGGTCATCAGACCAACCACCCATTCGGGACCCGAAGTGAGACAACGGATGGGATGGAAAGAGCGTCTCACGCGGGGAACCCATTAACGGCTCCTCGAAGCCTTGGGGTTAAGCTCGCGAAGCGAGCCGGGCCTCCCGCCCGAACCCGACAGCTAACCTCGCAGGGAAACAGGGAGAAAACGAGTGAAGACTTCTAAGCCTGCTCCGCGTCACCGCCTGGCACGTCGCCCGCTGACCGCTTCCATGGTTGAGGGCATGACCCCCGCGAACGCCGCTCGCCCGATCGCCTTTGCGTCGGCTGCTGGTGTCGCGCTGACTGCTATCGCCGCCGGCGTTGCGAACGCCGCCCCGGCCGTTCCCCAGTCCGAGCCGCAGAGCGCTGACCTGAACACTACGACCATCGCCGTTGACGACGTCACCACGGTTGAGGTTCCGGACATCGCGTGGACCGCCGACGATAATACCGCCGAGTCCGTGACTGCCGAGGCTCCTCGCGCCCCCGAGCCGACGCCGGTCGCTACCACCGAGTCCAACGACTCCGCCGCCTCCCGCTCGGAGGCCCGTGCGGATGCGACCTCGTCGGATGCTTCCGCTCGTCAGGCCGCCGTGAATGCCGCTGGTGGGGACATCGTGTCCGTCGCTCTCGGTCTGACTGGCATTCCCTACGTTTACGGTGGCGAGACCCTCGCTGGCCTGGACTGCTCCGGCCTGGTTAAGTATGCGTACGCCGCTGCGGGCATTAATCTGCCCCACTCCTCGTCCGCGCAGGCCGCTGGCGGCACTATTGTGTCCGACCCGCAGCCCGGCGACATCGTGGCCTACCCCGGTCACGTCGCGATCTACATCGGCAACGGCCAGATGGTTGAGGCAACTGTTCCTGGTCGCCTCTCCCAGGTTTCGCCGGTGCGCGCTGGCGCGACTTACGTGCGCTACTGAGCCGCAATACTTCCGTGACGGTCGCCGCAGCCCTTCGGGGTTGCGGCGACCGTCTTTTCTTCCCGAGTTGGGCTTTCGCGCATCATTAAAATACGGCACAATATAAGTGACTGCCACCACGAGGAGGACATGATGAGTTCTACCGACGTCATTCTGGTCGGTGTCGACGGCTCGAAGGAGAGCCTTGCCGCCGTGACTTGGGCCGCTGATCGCGGCGCGCGCACCGGGGCGCGCATCCACTGCCTGTGTACCTACGCGCTTGCCTCGTACTCCGCAGCCGCCCTCGACGGCGGCTACGCCATTCTCGACGATGAAGCATTGAAAGCGGGCGCCGAACAGGTCGTCGAAGAAGCGAAGGCC
Source organism: Actinomyces bouchesdurhonensis (assembly GCF_963540955.1). Classification (NCBI taxonomy): domain Bacteria; kingdom Bacillati; phylum Actinomycetota; class Actinomycetes; order Actinomycetales; family Actinomycetaceae; genus Actinomyces; species Actinomyces bouchesdurhonensis. The sequence goes on along the minus strand of NZ_CAUTSL010000048.1, from coordinate 907 downwards.
CTGGCCCGGAAACGTGGCGCAACACACGTGTCGGGATCGACGGAGCCGGGTGACCCAGCGGGAGTGCTCATCGACTTTTCCGCCGAGGTCGACATGATCGTTGTCGGCTCGCGAGGAGGCGGCGGCTTCGCCGACCGCCTCCTCGGCACCGTTTCCTCGGCGCTGCCCGCCCACGCCAAATGCCCGGTCGTTGTGGTCCCGCGCCACACCTCGGGAAAGAAGTTCACGCCCGTTGAACGTATCGTCGTCGGTATCGACGGCACCGACCAGCCTTCCTGTGCACTCAAAAAATCGATCGCCGAAGCGCGCGTGTGGGGTGCCCGGGTCACAGCTGTGTCTGCGGTGCCGATCGCGGCAGGACCCTCGGTCATGGCGTGGACCCCCACGGGTGTCGACCACTCGGCTCTCCTCGCCCAAGTACGCGACGGCATGGATGCTGCCATCGAGGCCGCGCTCGATGGGGACGATCTGCGCGTTTCCCGCCACGCCCTTGATGGTTCCGCGCCCTCCCTGCTCATCGAGTTCTCCACTGCCGTCGACCTGATTGTCGTCGGTACGCGCGGTCGCGGTGGCCTCGCAGGAGTGCTCCTCGGCTCAACGTCGCAGACCGTCCTGCACCACTCGACGTGCCCCGTCATGGTCGTGCCCTCCGCTCACCTGGGCGAGGGGGCCACGGCGGTCCACACAGAGTGGGAGCGCCGCTAATTCGACCCCAACCTGGCCGGGGTATCCCACGTGGGACACCCCGGCCAGGTCTCACGTGTGCGCAATATCCCCGGAGGACGTCACCCGTTCACGGGTCTTGCGGCGCGACGGGCGGGCGCACACTTTGCTAAAGTTGGCCCGGACAACGTGTCACGCCCTCGTAGCTCAGGGGATAGAGCACCGCTCTCCTAAAGCGGGTGTC
>NZ_CAUTSL010000047.1:0-18848 GCF_963540955.1 Actinomyces bouchesdurhonensis | reverse complement strand
TGAGAGCGCTGAGCAGGAATGCAATCGCCCAGATCAGCTGCGGCAGTGTCGTTACCACTGCTACAGCGATCTGGGCTTTCTGCTTCCCATCCAGACCCAGCCGCCTCACTCGAGACGACCGACGGCCTTTCGTCATCACCCAGTCACCTCCTCTCGTCGGTGTCAACTCCCCGGCAGGAATACTGCTGGTCCGGGGTCGACGCCGCGGAGGCCCCCCAATTCTCTCACGCACACCCATCAACAGCACTAACGCTGCATCCCATTGCTGGCAGTGCTGGAAATACCGGCATTGCTGGCATTCAAATTGGGGTGTTGAATCCACCTGTGTAGGCCACGTCAACTGCCTTTCGGGGGAATTGGAGACTCCCACGTGGCCGCTGTCCCATCAGACCGCATCCAGTGCACGCGGATAGCCCGGTGCCCCTCTGCCGCAATAGACTCTTCGTATATGAAGGAAAGAGAGGCGTGAGAGTCGATACTAGTTGGCATTGATTCAGCCTCGACGTCAAAGGCAACATGTTTCGCGAGGCATTCAATTTCGACACCGTCGACGGTCTCCGCCCCCATGTTCACCAGTCGGTAACGAGCCCCGCTGGACCAGAGCAACTCCCACGGTGGAGCTTGCTGCTGTTTTGCGGCGGCACTTGCTAGCACCTCCAGAGATTGGGCTACCTTCTCGGCTGCTACTCTCTCCTCCTTTGACTTGCGCGCCTGGAACACCGACACCACGGCGCAAGCAGCGGAGACAAGGCCCCCGGCGACACCGAGCCACCCACCAAGATCCATACGGCTCACTCCTCTGTCTTTTCTTGAGTTTCTCCGGCGGGCACCCCGCCCGCTCGAAAATGATGTTACCGGGGAACCTTCGGATTCTGTCCCGCGCGCTGGCCGCGGGCGGCCCGGAGCCGGTTCAGGAGATGAGCCGTAGTCTTGTCGGCTCGAAGGGGGTTTCCGCGTCGTCCGCGGCGCCTATCAGTAGGTGGATCTCGTGGCGTGTGAGGCCCGCGTCCGCGAGTTGGCGGCCGATGGACGCCGCGAGCACCGGTTCCTCGGGCGGGAGCGTGTCGCTTCCTGGTTCGTGGACTTTCCAGCCCTTCGAGTTGAGTTGCCGGTAGAAGCGGGCGCGGTCCTCCCCAGTGGCCTTCCTCAGCCCGTGGGCGCGCTCGAAGAGTGCCTGCATGCTGACGCCCCACTCCGCTTTCAAATCGGAGAGCCTCCCAAGGGTCAGTCTTGTCAACTGCGATGCGATCACGGCCTCGGGCATGAGGAACTCCGCGGCGAACGCGTTCGCCTCCCTCTCCACATCGGTGTCGCTGTCGGCCTGGTTGTGGAGCACGAGGTGCCCCAGCTCGTGGGCGAGCGTCATTCGCTTGCGGTCGGTGGGAAGCGAGCTGTTGATTATGATCACGGCCGCCTCGCCCGCCCATTGGGACATCCCGTCGATCCGCGGGGAGTGGAGGTCTTCCTCGAAGATCAAGACCCCAGCGGATTCGAGCCACCGAACGAGCGAGCGAACAGGGCCGATCGGCAGCCTCCATGTGGAGCGCACCTCCTGCGCGGCGCGTACGGGGGTCGTGGACTCCGAGGAGATGCTGGGCACGTGGTTCTCGGCGTCCAGGGGGATGCGCGACGCGATGTAAGCGGCGTGCATCCGCAGAATGTTCAGCCTCGCCTCGACGCGGCGCCAGTCGCCGGGCCTGGCCGTGCGCTGCCTGCGCATGTGGGCATGGGCCGCCACCGCTCCGACGGCGCGGAAGTTGTGCGTCAGGAATTCCGGGGTGACCCCGAAAGCGTCGGCGATCCGCACGAGCGCATCAGGGTCCGGTTCCCGCAAATCGTTCTCGTACCGGGAGAAAGCGGCCTGGGTGATGCCCAGGTGCTCGGCGACTTCGGCCTGAGTCCTGCCCGCCGAGATCCGCAGGACGTGCAACACCTCACCGATGCCGTTCATGACCCCTGCTTTTCACGGATCTGGGCAACGACAGCGGAAAGATCCCACGTCGGCGTCTCGGGCGCCTCGCGGGCGCTGAAACCACGGGCGCTGTCCGACGCCGGGGTCAGGACCGCTGCCCACACCGCCTTGTCCGCGCCATCGCGGAGGGTGAGAACGGCGTCCCCGACAGCGCGCTCATCCGAATCCCAGCGATAGCCCAGGGCGAGGGGGACCTCCTCCAGTCCGTCGAGCGCGACCGCAGCGGCCGGCGTCCAGAAGTCACGCGATCCTTCAGTGGGATAGGAGGACAGGGAATCGTCGAGCTGATGGCGTTTGATGCGGATGCGGATATTCGTGCCGTGTGTGAGCTGGCGCTCGGGCTCGCGGTCGTGGACGCTGATCGAGGGATCCCCTTCGACCAGCGGGACGAACGCCGACCAGATCCAGTCGTGGATGAAGCACGCGACCATGCGCTGTGTCGGGTTCGCCGGGAAATCGGGACCCGAGCGGAACGAGGCGTAGTGGGCGCGGGCCACGCCCAGCGCTTCCAGATATGCGCGGACGAAACCGTCGCCGAGCTGATTGAGGACCTCATCACGAGTAGGGAAAACCTTGTCATTCATGCCAGGAAATATACCACCATTTGCAGCAATGCTGGCAATGCTGGCGATTCCGGGCGCCACCGCGGAGGCCTCTCTACCGCCGGCCCCTGGGGACGCGGCCGGTGCCCACCGGCTCGTACGCCCGCCCCCGGCGCTCCTCCTCCCGGGCGAGCTTCTCCTCCAGCGCTTCCGCGATCCACGCCTCGAACGACGCGGGCCCGCCTCGGAGGAGACCGTCGATGTAGGCCGCCCTGCACCGGCCCGCCAGGGCCGAGCCGAGGCGGGCGGTGACCTTGACGACGTGCTCGCCATCCGTGCCGACGCCGGAACCGGTTTTGCCAGCGGTGCCAGCACCGCCGGTTTTGCTGGCAGTGCTGGCTTGTGCGGCACTGCCAGCGACGCTGCCGGGAGCCGGGACGGGGGCGATTACGGACGCGACCGACGCGTTCAGGGCGGACTTCTTGCGCGGTGGCCGAGCACTCATAGGACACCGCTCCCGGCCGCGAGGAGAGTCGACAGGTGGGCGTCGTACAGGCTGGCGAGTTTGGCGGCACCCGGCCATTCGTCGAGGCCCATCCCGGATTCTGCGGCGTCCGAAATGGCGACCGCGTCGGGTATCGGCGGGTCGAAGAGCCGCAGCCCCCGTTTCCGGCAGGCGGTCGTCAGTTCATCGACCCAGTGCGCGCCCTGACGGGTACGCGCCCGGTGCTGGTTGACGATCACGCCCATCAGGGACACGGACGGGTTGTAGTAGGCGTGGACCGCCTCGACCGTGTTCAGGAGGTGGGCGAGCCCAGTTGCTGAGTACAGGCGAGACTGGCTGACTACGAGGATCCCGTCTGCGGCCGCGAAGGCGTTTACGGCGAGTGTGTCGAGTGCTGGCGCGCAGTCGATCAACGCGAGGTCGAATGAACCGGACACGGGGGCGAGGGCTTCGCGCAACCGCATTTCCCTGCCCGGGCCTCCCGTGACCAGCTCGTTGCGTACTAGTGCGAGGGCGTCGGCACCCGACGGCGCCAGGTGTACCCCCTCCCATGGAGTGGGGGCCACCACCTCATCGAGCGTGAGTTGCGAGGCCGCCGACAGGACATCGGCCATTCCTGCATCTCCATCGGCGAAATCGGCCAGTGAATCAGTCAAGTTCCCCTGGGGGTCCAAATCAACCACCAGTGTTCGGATACCCCGCAGGCTCGAGGCACGCGCGAGGTGGTAGGTGGTCGTGGTCTTCCCGACCCCGCCCTTCTGGTTGGTCACTGCGATAGTCAGCATTTCCGTTCCTTCCTTTCTTTTCTTGCTCAGGCGCCCGCGAGGACGGCGCGGGCGCCGCGCAGGACGAGCTCGCGCTCCTCGATTCGCTCGCGCTCCGCTGCCTCCACGTCCAGGGACGTGATGGCGTGGCGCGCCATGAGGACGCTGGCGCGCTTCGTCGCGACCTCGCGCTCCGAGGCCGAGGCCCCCTCGTCCTGCGCGAGCGCCAGGAGCGCGCGGATCTGCTGCTGTATCTTCTTATCGTCGTTCATGGGGTTGCCCTCTTTTCGTTGGGAATGGTGTTCGCTGGCATTGCCAGCACTGCCGGGTGCGCCAGCGTTGCCGATTGGTCCGGCAATGCTGGCGGCGTGTGGGATCACTGGGTTGCAGCGCCACCGCTGGTGGTGGGCGGCTGGATGCGGGTAGCAGCGAGAATCGCGTCGCGAGCTCGGGGGGATGGTGCGATGTAGCGGACGGTCGTCTGGAGCGATGCATGGCCCAGGAGTTCGCGCACAGTGAGCAGGTCATGCTCGGCCGAGTACGCCTTCGTTGCGTAGCGATGACGCAACTTGTGCAGTGTCCAGGTGCCAGGCAAAATCCGGCGTCCGATCTGCGAGATGGAATTGGCGGCCATATGTCCGCCACAACGCCCGGGAAACGCGTACTGTCCAGTTGCTGCGCAGCGCGTGATGATTGCCCGTGCCAGGTCGGCCGTGATCGGCACAGTCCGCGTGCGACCGCCCTTTCCTCGCACGAAAAGGCTCCAGCCATCGGCATCCTCGTAGACATCGCCGGCCTCGACTTGAGCGATCTCCACACACCGCAGGCCGGCCTCAGCGGCCAACCGCAAAATGAGGGCGTCACGTGGACTCGCGCGATCAACGCAGTCCACCAGGACGGAATCAGGGATGGGGCGCGGAACTCCTGAGGGGCGGCGGATGCGTGGCAGCACCGTGGAAATATTGCCGCAGTGGCGTGTGGAGTCGAGCCACCCGAAGAACCTCCGGAACGTGCTGTAGTAAGCATGTCGCGTTTCGTTAGCCCACGCTCGTGTACCGCACCACTCGACCAGGGACCCGGGATCGAGTTCTGTGGGAGGTATATCAGGGAACGCGCGGGCCAGTTGCAGCACATGGTTCCGCTTGGTGTGGATCGAGGTCGCAACGAGCCCCTGAGAGCGCAGGAAGATGATGAAGTTGTCAACGTGCCCCTCCCACATGAGAGGGGTCGGTAGTTCCAAGACATGATGACGTTGAGTGCTCATGGTCCTCAACGTTTCCATCTACGCGGAAATGACGGGACCCAGCGTCCGCAGCTGGCAATAGTGGCAATGCTGGCGTAGCTGTCAGTGCCGGTAACGCTGGCACACGTGGCAATGCTGGCAAATGGGCAAGAACATCAAGGATTACCAGGGCTGTTAATAAAGAAAAACTGTGGAAAACCGAGACGTATCCGTGGGTCGTCGGTTCAAGCCCGACTTGGGGCACCATCAGCCACAACTGGGAGCCGCGCCCGCTGCACCTGACGGGTAAGTCGGCCACGGCCTCATCGATGGTGATGGTCTCAGATAGCGCCTTGTGGTGCTGTTGATCCTCAATATGGTGGATTGTGAGGTCGTTGGGCGGAGGACCGTATGAGCGACGAAATTCCCGATGGTTTCTATGACTTTGACGAGGTGGTGCGCGAAGCTCGCGCCACATACAAGCCCGAGGAACTGGCGCGGGAGCGCGAGTTGGAGGAGCGCGCTGAGGAACAGCTTGAACGTGCTGAACTCGTCTACGCGATGCGCACGGGCGCCCCTAGCAGCGTTGTTCATAAACCGTGAAACGATTGTCCAGCCTGTCTCGCGTGGTGGCGGAACCTGTAGTCCGTCGTTAACATAGTGACCCGCGACCAATTGCAAGCGTAGCGATCGGTCGTCAGTTGCCCTGATGTCGGTCGTCGGTTCAAGCCCGACTTGGGGCACCACCCCAGCCCGGGAGCCGCCGCCGTCGCGCCTGATGAACGAACCGACCACGGCCTCGTCGCCGTGAGACCCTGCACATATCACACGGCCCCTTGACTCGCGACGCGACTCACGGTAATCTGAGTATTTGCGCCTTATCATGCCCGAGGTGACCCGTATCCAGCCGTCGTAACAGGCGCTTGACGGACCAGGACGCGTCAGATAATGGGTGATAAGGAAGCGTGCGCACCGTAACAGCAGGGAAGGACCCCCTTTGGCTGCCAACAGCACCGCCAAACAGCCCAGCCACCGCGTTTCGTTCGCGAAGCTTCGTGAACCCCTCCAGGCCCCCAATCTGCTGGGCCTGCAGGTCGAAAGCTTCGACTGGCTGCTGGGCAACGACGCGTGGAAGGCCCGCGTCGAAGCCGCACAGGCATCCGGCCGAGGTGACGTCCCCGACGTCTCCGGCCTCGAAGAAATCTTCCACGAGATTTCCCCCATCGAGGACGTCGCAGGCACCATGAGCCTGTCGTTCCACGACCACCGCCTCGAATCCCCCAAGTACTCCATGGAGGAAGCCAAGGCGAAGGACTACACGTACTCCGCACCGATGTACGTGACCGCCGAGTTCATGAACTATGAAACCGGCGAAATCAAGTCCCAGACCGTGTTCATGGGCGACTTCCCGCTCATGACCCCCCGCGGCACCTTCATCATCAACGGCACCGAGCGTGTCGTCGTCTCCCAGCTCGTGCGTTCCCCCGGCGTGTACTTCGAGAAACTCTCGGACCGCTCGACCGACAAGGAAACCTTCGGCGCGAAGATCATCCCCTCGCGCGGCGCATGGCTCGAGTTCGAGATCGACAAGCGCGACGCCGTCGGCGTGCGCATCGACCGTAAGCGTAAGCAGTCGGTCACCCACTTCCTGAAGGCCATCGGCATGACCGAGTCCGAGATCCGCGACACCTTCGCCGCTTACCCGGTCCTGCTCGAAACCCTCGAAAAGGACACGGTCGGCACGCAGGAAGAAGCCCTGCTCGACATCTACCGCAAGCTCCGCCCCGGCGAGCCTGCGAACGTCGACGCCGCCCAGACGCTGCTCAACAACTTCTACTTCGACTCTCGTCGCTACGACCTGGCCAAGGTCGGCCGCTACAAGATCAACAAGAAGCTGGCCATCGAAGCCGACCCCAAGGCCTCGACCCTCTCCCTTGAAGACATCGTCGCCACCGTCAAGTACCTCCTCGCCCTCCACCAGGGCGACAAGACCTTCGCCGGCACCCGAAATGGCGAACCCGTCGAGGTCCGCGTCGAGGTCGACGACATCGACAACTTCGCCAACCGTCGCATCCGCGCCGTCGGCGAACTCATCCAGGGCCAGGTCCGCACCGGCCTCGCCCGCATGGAACGCACCGTGCGCGAGCGCATGACCACCCAGGAGACGGACTCGATCACGCCCCAGACGCTGATCAACATCCGCCCCGTCGTGGCCGCGATCAAGGAGTTCTTCGGAACCTCCCAGCTCTCGCAGTTCATGGACCAGAACAACCCGCTGGCCGGCCTGACCCACAAGCGCCGCCTGTCGGCCCTGGGCCCCGGCGGCCTGTCCCGCGACCGCGCCGGCATGGAAGTCCGAGACGTCCACCCCTCGCACTACGGCCGCATGTGCCCGATCGAGTCCCCTGAAGGCCCGAACATCGGCCTCATCGGCTCGCTCGCGACCTTCGCGCGCATCAACCCCTTCGGCTTCATCGAGACGCCCTACCGCGTCGTCAAGGACGGCAAGGTCACCGACGAAATCCGCTACCTCACCGCGGACGACGAGAAAGGCCACTTCATCGCCCAGGCCTCGTCGCCCCTGACGACCGACGGCTCCTTCGCCGAGCACGACGTCCTGTGCCGTGTCGCCGGCGAAGACCCGACCCTGATCGCCCGCGATCGCGTCGACTACATGGACGTGTCCGCACGTCAGATGGTGTCCGTCGCCGCGGCCTTCATTCCCTTCCTCGAGCACGACGACGCGAACCGAGCCCTCATGGGCGCGAACATGCAGCGTCAGGCCGTGCCGCTACTCACCACGGAAGCGCCGCTGGTCGGCACCGGCATGGAGCTGCGCGCCGCGCACGACTCCGGCGAAATGATCCTCGCCGCCCACTCCGGCGTCGTCTCCGAGGTCTCCGCGGACCTGATCGTCGTCTCCACGGACGAGGGCGGTCGCGACTCCTACCGCCTCGAAAAGTTCGAGCGCTCCAACCCCGGTAACTGCACCAACCAGCGCGTTATCGTCGACGAGGGCGACCGCGTCGAGGTCGGCGACGTCCTGGCCGACGGCCCCGCCACCTCCAACGGTGAGGTCGCGCTCGGCAAGAACCTGCTTGTCGCCTACATGTCATGGGAAGGCCTCAACTACGAGGACGCCATCATCCTGAGCCGCCGCGTCGTCGAAGAGGACATCCTGACCTCCATCCACATCGAGGAGTACGAGGTCGATGCCCGCGAGACGAAGCTCGGTGAGGAAGAAATTACCCGCGACATCCCCAACGTCTCCGAGGAATCTCTCGCCGACCTGGACGAGCGCGGCATCATCCGTATCGGCGCCGAAGTCACCGCCGGCGACATCCTCGTCGGTAAAGTCACCCCGAAGGGCGAAACCGAGCTGACCTCTGAAGAACGCCTGCTGCGCGCCATCTTCGGCGAGAAGGCCCGCGAAGTACGCGACACCTCCCTGCGTGTTCCCCACGGCGAAGAAGGCATCGTCATCGGCGTGCGTGAATTCAACGACGACGAGGACGACCTCAACCCCGGCGTCCGCCAGACCGTGCGCGTCTACGTCGCCCAGCGACGCAAGATCACGATCGGCGACAAGATGGCCGGTCGCCACGGCAACAAGGGCGTCGTGTCCAAGATCCTCCCGATCGAGGACATGCCCTTCCTGGAAGACGGAACCCCCGTCGACATCATCCTCAACCCGCTGGGCGTCCCCGGTCGAATGAACGTCGGCCAGGTGCTCGAGTACCACCTCGGATGGCTCGCCCACCAGGGCTGGGATGCCTCGGCCGCTGTCGAGGCCGGCGAAGAGTGGGCAGCGCACCTGCCCGCCGACGGCATCAAGACCGAGCCCGGCACGCCCGTTGCGACCCCCGTGTTCGACGGCCTCGAGGCCGACGAGCTCGCGGGCCTGCTGCGCAACGTCAACCCGAACCGCGACGGCGACGTCCTCACCAACTACGAGGGCAAGGCGCGCCTGTTCGACGGACGCTCCGGCGAGCCGTTCCCGTACCCGATCTCGGTGGGCTACACCTACATGCTCAAGCTCCACCACCTGGTCGACGACAAGATCCACGCCCGCTCCACGGGCCCGTACTCGATGATCACGCAGCAGCCGCTGGGCGGTAAAGCCCAGTTCGGCGGCCAGCGCTTCGGCGAAATGGAGGTGTGGGCCCTGGAAGCCTACGGCGCCGCCTACGCCCTCCAGGAACTGCTGACCATCAAGTCCGACGACACCACCGGTCGCGTCAAGGTGTACGAGGCCATCGTCAAGGGCGAGGACATCCCCGAGCCCGGTATCCCCGAGTCCTTCCGAGTCCTCATCCAGGAAATGCGTTCGCTGTGCCTGAACGTCGAAGCACTCGACGCGGTCGGCAACGTCATTGACCTGCGTGAGCAGGACGAGGACTTCAATGCGCGTGAGGACCTGGGTATTACCCTCGATGCCCGTCCGAACGCTGCGGCGACCATCGATGCGATCTGATAGGGAGAGATAACTTTGCTGGACGCCAAAACGTTCGACAGCCTGAAGATCACCCTGGCCACCGGCGACGACATCGCCGAGTGGAGCCACGGTGAGGTCAAGAAGCCGGAGACCATCAACTACCGTACGCTCAAGCCCGAGCGCGACGGCCTGTTCGGTGAGCAGATCTTCGGCCCCACCCGCGACTGGGAGTGCGCGTGTGGCAAGTACAAGCGCGTGCGCTACAAGGGCATCATCTGCGAAAAGTGCGGTGTCGAGGTCACTCGCTCGCGCGTTCGCCGTGAGCGCATGGGTCACATCGACCTGGCTGCCCCCGTCACGCACATCTGGTACTTCAAGGGTGTTCCCTCGCGCCTGGGCTACGTGCTCAACCTCGCGCCCAAGGACCTCGAGAAGGTCATCTACTTCGCTGCCTACATGATCACCGAGGTCGACGAATTGGGTCGCCATGAGGATCTGGCTGAACTGCGCGCCGAACTCGAGGTGCAGAAGAAGCAGATGGAGAACAACCGCGACGCCACGATCAACGACTTCGCGGAGCAGCTCGAATCCGACATCGCCGCTCTGGAGAAGGACGGCGCCTCGCAGGCTGAGCGTGAGCGCGCACGCAAGCAGGGCGAGCGCGAGATGGCCAAGATTCGCCGCCGCTTCGACGGTGACATCGACGGCCTCGAAGCCGTGTGGGAGCGCTTCAAGGACCTCAAGGTCGGCGACCTCGAGGGCGACGAGCGCCTCTACCGTGCGATGGTGGCCCGCTACGGCACCTACTTCAAGGGCGACATGGGCGCTTCTGCCATCCAGAAGCGCCTGGAAACTTTCGACCTGGAGGGCGAGGTTGCCGCGCTACGCCAGACCATCTCCTCCGACTCTGGTCCGCGTAAAGCTCGTGCCATCAAGCGTCTGAAGGTCATTAACGCCTTCGTCGCCACCGGCAACTCGCCGGCCTCGATGGTGCTCACCAAGATCCCCGTAATCCCGCCGGACCTGCGGCCCATGGTTCAGCTCGACGGTGGCCGCTTCGCGACCTCCGACCTCAACGACCTGTACCGTCGCGTCATCAACCGCAATACTCGACTCAAGCGCCTCCTCGAGCTGGGCGCCCCCGAGATCATCGTCAACAACGAGAAGCGTATGCTTCAGGAGTCTGTTGACGCCCTCTTCGACAACGGTCGCCGCGGTCGCCCCGTCGCTGGCCCGGGCAACCGTCCGCTGAAGTCGATCTCGGACATGCTCAAGGGTAAGCAGGGTCGTTTCCGTCAGAACCTGCTCGGTAAGCGCGTCGACTACTCGGGTCGTTCCGTGATCGTCGTCGGCCCGCAGCTGCAGCTGCACCAGTGCGGTCTGCCGAAGCAGATGGCCCTGGAGCTGTTCAAGCCCTTCGTCATGAAGCGCCTGGTCGAGAAGAACTACGCGCAGAACGTCAAGGCCGCCAAGCGCAAGGTGGAGCGCCAGCGCCCAGAGGTGTGGGACGTCCTCGACGACGTTATCCGCGAGCACCCGGTGCTGCTCAACCGTGCACCTACGCTGCACCGCCTCGGCATCCAGGCGTTCGAGCCCCAGCTGATCGAGGGTAAGGCCATCCAGTTGCACCCCCTCGCCTGTGGCGCGTTCAACGCCGACTTCGACGGCGACCAGATGGCTGTCCACCTGCCGCTGGGCGCTGAGGCGCAGGCCGAGGCCCGTATCCTCATGCTGTCGACGAACAACATCTTGAAGCCTTCCGACGGTCGCCCCGTGGCCATGCCATCGCAGGACATGATCATCGGATTGTTCCACCTGACTTCGAACCCCGACCCGTCGGTCCCGGTCGAGAAGGACGAAGACGGAAATCCCGTGATTCCGTACTTCTCCAGCCAGGCGGAAGCCCAGATGGCGTTCGACGCCGGCAACCTGGACCTGAACGCGACCGCGCGCATCCGCTTCGCCGACGGCACCGTGCCGCCCGAGGGGTGGGAAGCCCCCGAGGGCTGGGAAAGCGGCGATGATTTGATCCTCGAGACCAGCCTTGGCCGCGCGATCTTCAACGAGCAGCTGCCCACCGACTACCCGTTCGTCAACGAGGTCGTCGGCAAGAAGCAGCTCGGCAACATCGTGAACACGCTGACCCAGCGTTACCCGAACGTGCTCGTGGCGGACTGCCTCGACGCGCTGAAGTCGGCTGGCTTCCACTGGTCGACCTGGTCGGGCATCACGATTGCGTTCTCCGACATTCAGGCATCGCCGCGTAAGCGCGAGATCCTGGCCCGCTACGAGGCCAAGGCCGCCGAGATCGTCGAGCAGTTCGAGACGGGTATCATCCTCGAGGAGACCCGCTACGAGGAGCTCGTGAAGCTGTGGCTGCAGTGCACCGAAGAGGTCGCTGAGGACATGCGCGCGAACTTCTCCGAGCGCAACACCGTGTACCGCATGGTGAACTCGGGCGCCCGTGGTAACTGGTCGCAGGTTCAGCAGATCGCCGGTATGCGTGGCCTCGTGTCCGACCCGAAGCAGAAGCTGATCGAGCAGCCCATTAAGGCGAACTACCGCGAGGGTCTGACGGTTCTCGAATACTTCATCGCTACGCACGGCGCCCGTAAGGGTCTGGTCGACACGGCTCTGCGTACCGCCGAGTCGGGCTACCTGACTCGGCGTCTGGTCGACGTCTCGCAGGACGTCATCGTTCGCGAGGCCGACTGTGGTACTCGCGCCGGCCTGAAGATCGACATCGCTCATAAGAACGAGTTCGGCGAATGGGAGGCGTCCGAGACAATCGAGACGACGGCTTACGCCCGTAATCTCGCGCGCGACGCTGTTAACGAGGCCGGAGAGGTCGTTTTGCCCGCGGGCACTGATCTGGGTGATGACCAGCTCGCGCAGCTTGTCGCTGCCGGCGTCGAGCAGATCGTGTGCCGTTCCGTCCTCACCTGTGAGTCGCAGGTCGGCACCTGCGCGGCATGCTACGGTCGCTCGCTGGCCACCGGTAAACAGGTCGACATCGGTGAGGCCGTCGGCATTATCGCCGCCCAGTCGATCGGCGAACCCGGAACCCAGCTGACGATGCGTACCTTCCACACTGGTGGCGCCGCTTCCGCTGCGGATATTACTCAGGGTCTGCCCCGCGTTCAGGAACTCTTCGAGGCGCGCAGCCCGAAGGTCGAGGCCAAGATGAACGAGGCAGCCGGCCGCGTCCACATCGACGACGAGGATCCGAGCGCTCGCAAGGTGATCATCACCCGCGACGACGGCAAGGAAGACCTGGTCATCGAGGTGTCGCGGCGCCAGAAGCTCCTCGTCTCGGAGGGTCAGCACATCGGTGCTGGCACCCCGCTGACCGAGGGCCAGCTGGACCCCAAGGAAATCCTGCGCATCATGGGCCGCAACGTCGCCCAGAAGATGCTCGTGGATGAGGTCCAGAAGGTGTACCGCGACCAGGGCGTGGGCATCCACGCCAAGCACATCGAGGTCATCGTCCGTCAGATGCTGCGCCGCGTCACCATCCTGGAGCCTGGCGACACGACGTTCATGCCCGGCGAGCTCGTCGACCGCATGGCGTACCTGACGCAGAACCGCCGCGTCGCAGCCGAGGGCGGCCAGCCCGCCTCCGGCCGCCAGATGCTGATGGGCATCACGAAGGCGTCGCTGGCCACGGATTCGTGGCTGAGCGCCGCGTCCTTCCAGGAGACCACCAAGGTCCTGACCGAGGCCGCCATGAACGGCAAGTCGGACTCCCTGGTGGGCCTCAAGGAGAACGTCATCCTCGGTAAGCTCATCCCGGCTGGCACCGGCCTGTCGCGCTACAACGACGTCATCGTCGAGCCGACGGCTGAGGCCATGGCGAACTCGAACTACTCCGAGGCCGACTTCGGTGACGGCTCCGTGTCCGAGGACTTCCTCGACGCGCTGGGTGCCATCGACTTCGGCATGAACTTCCGCGAGTAATCCGGTTCGTGACCGCTTGGGGCCCCGGCCTCGTCCGTGACAGCGTGACGAGGCTGGGGTCCTTTTGCGATTTGGGGAGCGGGTAGTGGCTCCGGGTTGGGTGGGTTTTGTTGTGCCTATAGGTGGAGCTGTGGGCCTGATATGTGGGGCTGAACCTATTCATGCGCACGTTAACCCGATGCGTGGCAGTGTAGGCAGCCTGCCCATACTGCCACCAGTAGGGTTTAGCTGCGCGTGGAAGGGCTGACGCTGCCAGTTGTAGGGCCCTGGTGTTGTGCTGCACTACCGTTTACGATCGAGAATCTGCCTCTTGCTTAACGATGGGCCGACTTAGTGGGCCAAAGCCGTAGACACTCTTGCGGCAACTTAAGGTGCTCAATTCCCAGCTGGGATGCAAGGTTTGTCCGAAACCGAGCAAGGTCCTTGGTGTCCTGCCAGCGTGAGCGAATAACGTGCCAACCTTCATTGACGAGTTCGTGTTGGCGACGGAGCCACTTACCGGTGTTATCCCGTACTTCCTGCTCATTGTTGCCAAACTTTGCACGTCCGTCAGGCTCGATGATCACTTTGAGATCTGGAAGAACGATGTCACCGAAATACGTGTTAGCTCGGACAGTAATTGGATACTGAGTGACAACGTTCCCAGAATAGAGACTCTTGACGACCCACAGGACTGCTGCTTCGAAGATGTTGTCACACCCCCCGTCGGCAGCTCGGACGATAGCTTGTGCGCGCGGGAGTCCGTGGTGAGTTGTGTGTTGCGTGAGCTCCCGTAGCATTGCTTCCCGAACCTGGTTGCTTCTTTCCCGGGACTCTTCGAGAGAGAATCGATCAAAGTGTGATATGGCGTGTATGACCATGCTTACTGCGCAAAACGCCTCAACAGGTTCTCCGTTCAGCGCTAGACGCACCGCTGCCTCGATAGGTGCCTCTGCTTCAAGTGTGCCGATTGCGCTAACTGAACGCGGCTTGAATCTTCGGCACACGACTTTTGCAGGTGGAACGGTTGTGCGGGGGTGATGGACGGGACGAAAGGGAGCGACGCGTAGGCGTGTCTCGCTGGGCCAGACCTCGACGTTGGGATTAGCGGACCACGTTGGAATTCCATGTAACAACAAAGCGCTGTTGCCGGTGAAAACTATGCGTTGTGTTGTTTGGTACTCAAGTGCATGCACTCGTGCGACGTTGACGATACGCCAGATTTCCCAGGGTGCTGCTGTGTCGTCATTATGCAAACGAATGCGGTAGCCACGTCGAATTGTAAAAACGTTCGGGTCGTCAACGACGTTGGCGCGGCTGTGTCGATGGGTGCGGAATGATTCGATGGTTATCATACGTCAGATATAAAAAGTGAAGGCGCACACGGTCCAGCGCATCGACCCTACCTGTGGATAGCTATCAGCCGACCAAACAGGCTGTGCACAGAGGGTAGATGCTGCGGCGTTGGAAGATTGATCATCCGTGGAGGGTGGCGGCTTAGCCGCGTGTTCATTTATGTCAACCGCATGGGTGGGAATGTCCGCCCCTTGATGCGCGTATTAACCCGATGGATGGCAGTGTGGGCGGCCTGCCCATACTGCCACCAGTAGGGTTTAGCTGCGCATCGAGGGGTTAAGGCAGCCAGTCGTAGGGTCCAGCTGCCGTTTGGCCTGGACGAAAGCCGCATAAACAAACCGTCAACAACTTGCGCACAACCCCAGCCGGGACGTAGGAAGGTTTGGAATGTAGGGAAAGAGGGAATGCGGAACCTTGTGCTGCAATCCACGAGGCATGTGACCTTCTGAAACTGCACGTGTTGCAGATTGAGCCGATGCTAACGGGCGCGCCAGAAGGGGGGCGAACAACATGCTGCTCACCACGCGATGGTCTCGCGTGAAGAAGTAGCAAACAGTGAAAGTATCGGACAATAGCACCCCCATCCCACGACAGATTGTGCGCACAATCCGACAGAACGCACGAGGCCCCACGGCGCAGGGGCGACCGTGCGGTTGAATAGGTGGTGGCGGTTCCCATCTGCCCTCTGGTCTGCGGCGACCCACGTCTATGGAGACACGAAAGGGGATGGACAGGGAGCTGGTCTGGCTCTGGGATGCAGGGTTTCGGAACTGAAAGAGGACATCAACAATGCTTTCCATCAACTGGTCTGATGTGTGGAAGATGGTTGAGTCGATCAAGGTCCCCTTGATCGTCATCGGCGTGGCGCTGGCGCTCGCCATTATCGTCTCCCTCGCTGTTTTCAAGGTGGGCAAACCGGCCCGCAAGCTCACGCGCTCGACCGCGTGGGTCGCAGCTTTCATCGCCGTCGTCGTCGCAGTCGTGTCGATGATGTACGGCGGTTTCAAGACGGTGCTCGATCTCGCTGCCGGCACCGGCGCGCTGACGGACGCGTCGAAGGCTCAGGTCGAAGAGCTGGGTAACGATATTTCGAACGAGGGCATGGTCCTCCTGAAGAACAACAACAGTGCCCTGCCCCTGGCCAAGGGCTCGGCGATCAACGTGTGGGGCTGGGGTTCGACGAACCCGATCTACGGCGGCACAGGCTCCGGCTCGCTCTCGAAGGACAATCCCACGACGACGCTCCTCGACGGCCTCCACAACGCGGGCTTCACCACGAACGACGAGCTGACGAACCTGTACACCTCCTACCGCGCGGAGCGCCCCGAGGTGGGCATGTTCAAGGCCGATTGGTCGCTGCCTGAGCCCACGCAGGACAGGTACTCTGATGACTTGCTCTCGAACGCCACCGCCTTCGGTGACACCGCCGTGGTGACGATCGCGCGCTCGGGCGGCGAGGGCTTCGACCTGCTGCGCGACGTCGACCAGGAGATGGCTGACAACCCGTACTTCAGCTACACGAACAACTCCGAGGAGTACTCGGACTTCGAGGATGGCCAGGGCTACCTGGAGCTGACGCGTCCCGAGAAGGACATGATTGAGCTGGCGAAGAAGACATCGACGAAGACGATCGTCGTCATCAACGCTGCCAACGCCTTCCAGCTTGGCGAGCTCCAGGACGACCCGGAGATCGACGCGATCGTGTGGGCGATCCCCGGCGGTCAGGTGGGCTTCAACGCTCTGGGTCGCATCCTGGACGGCGAGGTGAACCCGTCGGCGAAGACCCCCGACACCTTCGCGCGTAACATCAAGGCGGGCCCCGCGGCTAACAATTTCGGTGACTTCCAGTACACGAACATGACGGAGTTCGCTCAGGAGGATCCCTTCAACAAGGGCACCCAGACGCAGCCGTCCTTCGTCAACTACTCCGACTCGATCTACGTCGGCTACCGCTGGTACGAGACGGCCGCCGCTGAGGGCGTCATCGACTATGGTAACGAGGTCGTCTACCCCTTCGGCTACGGACTGTCCTACACGACGTTCTCCCAGTCGATGAGCGATATTACGGTCGACGAGGCCTCGGGCACCATGTCCGCAGACGTGACCGTCACGAACACGGGCCAGATCGCGGGTAAGGATGTCGTACAGATCTACGACAACCCGCCCTACACGGACGGCGGTATCGAGAAGGCCGCCGCGAACCTGGTGGCCTACGACAAGACCAAGGAACTCGCACCCGGTGAGTCCCAGACGGTGACGGTCACGTGGAACCGCGACGCGCTCGCTTCCTACGACGCGGCCAGCGCCAAGGCTTACGTGCTCGAGGCCGGCGACTACAAGATCTCCGCGCGCTCCAACTCGCACGACGTCATCGACGAGAAGACGTACACGGTGGACGCGACGCAGACCTTCGACACTTCCGACAACACGCACGACGGTGACCAGGTCGTGGCCACCAACCGCTTCGACGACGCGAAGGGTGACGTCACCTACCTGTCGCGCGCGGGCCACTTCGCGAACGTCGCGGAGGCGACCGCTGCCCCCACGAACTTTGAGATGAGCGAGGCCAATAAGGCGAAGTTCCTTGCGACGTCCAACTACGACGCGGCTGCCGCCGACGCCGACGGCACCGCGACCATGCCGACGACGGGCGCCAGGAACGGCCTCGTCCTGGGTGACCTCGCGGGCCTCGACTACGATGACCCGAAGTGGGATCAGCTCCTCGACCAGCTGAGCATCAAGGAGATGAATACCCTCATCTCCAAGGGTGGCTACGGTTCGCCTGCGATCTCCTCGGTCGGAAAAGTGCGCGTGTCGGATGTGGATGGCCCGGCCTCGCTGAACAACAATTTCACGGGCGTCGGCTCGATCGGCCTGCCCTCCGCGGTGTCTGTGGCGGCGACCTTCAACAAGGAACTTGCGCACTCCTTCGGTGACGCGATCGGAACGATGGCGCACGACATGCAGGTGTCCGGCTGGTACGCGCCGGCCACGAACACGCACCGCTATGCCTACGCGGGCTGTAACTTCGAGTACTTCTCGGAGGACCCGGTCCTGGCTGGAACGCTGGTCGCCGAGGAGATCAAGGGCGCCCAGGCGAGGGGCGTGTACGCCTTCCTCAAGCACTTCGCCCTTAACGATCAGGAAACCAACCGCACGCACATGCTGGCGACCTGGACGAACGAGCAGGCGATGCGCGAAATCTACCTGCGTTCCTTCGAGATCGGAGTCAAGGACGGTGGTGCGCACGCGATCATGAGCTCGTTCAACTACATCGGCCCGGAGTACGCGGGTGCGAACTCGGCGCTGCTAAGCGGCGTCCTGCGCGACGAGTGGGGCTTCCGCGGCATGGTCCTCACCGACTACTTCGCGGGCTACGGCTACCAGAACGCCGACCAGATCACCCGGGCTGGCGGCGACATGATGCTCGCGACGATCGACATGCCGATCGCGACGGTCAACGTGCAGGACGCGGCGGGCGTGAGTGCTCTTCGCAGCGCCTCGCATAACATCCTCTACACGGTTGCTAACTCGTGGATGTACGAGAACGGCCAGCCCGAGGTGACCCGCAACGCGTGGGAGTACATCACGTGGGTGGTGGCAGGACTCCTGATCCTGTCGCTGCTGGGCCTCGAGGTGGTGGCGATCCGCCGCTACCGCACCCGCAAGGCGGAGGCCGTGGTCGCCGTTGAGCCCAACGCTTCGATCGACGAGGCAGGGGCTGAGAATACGGAAGAGTGACCGATACGGGGCTGCCCGGACGGCGCGACCCTCGGGTGGCAGTGAGTATCGCTGACCCGTGGGGGAGGGGCCCGCAGGCGAGTGCCTGCGGGCCCCTCCGCGCTGCAAGTCGGATGAAATGAGCGCTCAAGAAAACAAAAGAACGCTGGGAGAGCGGCCAAGAGGAGGAGACATAGCGTCGGAGTAGGAGGCGAATCACCCCAGTACCGAAGAGTGCGAGCGCCTCTCAGCCCCGGCCTCGTCGATGAGGGCGGAACCACACGTCCGACCCTTTGACGAACAGCGACGTTTCCCACTATCCTTGAGGACGGTTCCCGCCACTGTGGAACCTCTGTGCCCGGGAAACCGGGAGCGGGCTCCGTCCGTCGGAGCTCC
>NZ_CAUTSL010000046.1:0-18907 GCF_963540955.1 Actinomyces bouchesdurhonensis | reverse complement strand
CTTTCCTCCTCGCCGCGGACTCCCCACCGCGCTCCCCACCGTGCCCCACGGGGTTCCCCACTCTCCTCCCCACCGCGCTCCCCACCGTGCTCCCCACAGCCCTCCACGGGTGAGGGAGCTGCGCCCGGGTGTGCCCCGGCCTCGTCGATAATCCGCGGAATATCAAGGAAATATCTCACGTGCGTCGGTCGCGATTGACGCCGGTTGGGGCGGAGTGGGGATCGTCCGGGATGGAGCGCTCCTCCTCGCGCGCGGAGTGTGTGCTAGATTTCCTCCACTTTTCTCCACGGCAATTTTTCGTTGAAAATATGCCAAAAATGCCAGGAGTATCGCGCGCCACGCCGCACGTTTCTCTGTAAATATGGGGCTTGGTGGGTTAAAGTGGGGGAAAGTTCCGAACAGGGGAGGGCGGTGACATGTTCCTCGGCACGTACGAGCCCAAGCTCGACGACAAAGGACGCATGTTTCTGCCCGCGCGCTTTCGCGAGGACATGGAGGGCGGGATCGTCCTCACTCGCGGCCAAGAGCACTGCGTGTACGCCTTCCCCGCCGCGGAATTCGAGAGCATGACCGCGGAGCTTCGTCGCGCACCCCTGTCCTCAAAGCAGGCGCGTGACTGGATCCGCGTGATGCTCTCGGGAGCCTATAAGGAGATTCCGGACAAGCAAGGGCGCATTAGCGTCCCAGCGGACCTGCGCGCATACGCGGGGCTGGACCGTGAGCTCGCCGTCATCGGCGCGGGATCGCGAGCCGAAATCTGGAACGCCTCGGCCTGGCGCGAATACCTCGCGGTCCAGGAGGAGGTCTTCTCTAATACAGCAGAAGAAATTATTCCCGGGATGTTCTGACTCGTACTCCGAGGTCTCCGCCCGCTGTTCCGACATCACTTCCCCGGTGGCGGAGCACGGTGGGGGACCTGGGTGGACGGGTCGGACACCGGTCATGACGAACGACAAGGAGGCGTGGCATGGCGCATGCACTGGACTCGGTGCGCGATTCGTTGCGCCCCGGAGGCTCGGCCGACGAGGCCGGCATCGGTCGCCCCGCTGCCGAGCGCCATGTCCCCGTCCTCCTTGCCGAGTGCCTCGACATGCTCGCACCCGCGATTGGGACCCCCGGAGCAGTCTTGGTGGACGCCACCCTGGGGATGGGCGGTCACACCGAGGGTGCACTTGAGCGCTTCGGAGGCCTGACCGTCATCGGTATCGACCGTGACCCGCAGGCTATCGCGCTTGCTTCTGCTCGCCTCGAACGATTCGGGAGCCGATTCCGTGCGGTCCACACGACCTACGATCGTATCGACGAGGCCGTGGCCGAGCAGTGCGGTCCCGGCGCGCGCATTGACGGGATCCTCATGGACCTGGGAGTGTCCTCACTCCAGCTCGACGAGGCCGACCGGGGCTTCGCCTACTCGAAGGATGCGCCGCTCGACATGCGGATGGATGCGACCAGCGGAGACAGTGCCGCCGACCTCCTGGCCACCGCCTCGGAGGGGGAGCTTATTCGCATCTTGCGCACCTACGGCGAAGAAAAGTTCGCGCCTCGTATCGCGCGACTGATCATTCGCCGCAGGGATGACGCTCCCATCACGCGCACGGGCGAACTTGTGGACATTATCCGCGAGGCCATCCCCGCGCCCGCGCGCCGCACCGGCGGCAATCCGGCAAAACGTACCTTCCAGGCGCTGCGCGTGGCTGTCAACGACGAGCTCACCATCTTGGAGCGGGCCCTGCCGCGTGCTCTCTCGTGCCTGAGGGTCGGAGGGCGCCTGGTGGTCGAGTCGTACCAAAGCCTCGAAGACCGACTAGTCAAAGACATCTTGCGCCGCGGTTCCACCAGCGCCGCACCCCCCGGGCTGCCGATTGTTCCCGACGAGATGGCGCCCAGCCTGAAACTGCTCACCAAGGGCGCGAATCGCGCCGACCAAGCTGAACAAGATCACAATCCCCGATCTGCGTCCGTGCGATTGCGCGGAGCGGAACTCATCTCCGAATGGAAGGACTTCTCATGAGTGCAGCAACTGCGAAGGCACGTCCCGCGGCTCGCCCGGAGCTGCGTCGTGAGGAGGTTCGTGAGTTCCATATTGTCGAGGGGGCGCGCCCGCGCCGCTCTGCCGTGGCTATCCTCATGCTTCTCGTCGCTGTTGCCCTGGCGTCCGTGGTGGTCTCGATGGTTCTGAATACGCGCATGGCGCAGACGTCCTTCGAGATCCGCGAGCAGCAGTTGACGCTGAACGAGCTGGAGGCGCAGTCGTGGACGATGCGCTCCGAGCTTGATCGCAAGGCGTCGCCCACGGAGCTAGAGGAGGCTGCGAAGACGAACGGCATGGTGCCCGCCGGCAGGTCTGGCTTCATCACGCTCGAAACGGGGACCGTTGAGGGCGGGACTCCCGCCAAGTAACGCGGAGCCGAGTTCGTATGGATACCGTCATTGGGCGCTCGCGTTGGATCCTGTTCGCTATTATCGGAGCTCTCAGCCTGTGTGTTGTGCGTCTCGTACAGCTTCAGATCGTTGAGGGGCCGACGTTGGCCGCTCAGGGGCAGCGTGTGCGTACCTCCTCGACGTCGGTTGCTGCCGCGCGCGGCTCCATTGTTGATGCGACGGGTGTCGTGCTGGCCAACTCGATCCAGACATACGACATCGCCGTCAACCAGGTGAACATTGGTTCCTACGTGCACCGCGACGACGACGGTAATGAGGTTGGGCGCGGTCCTGCTGAGGCTGCCCATCAGCTCGCTCCTCTTCTTGGCATGGATGAGTCGGAGCTGGGGGGCATGATGCTGGGTGATTCGACCTACGTTTACCTCAAGCACAATGTTGACGCGGTCACCTATCGTGAGATTCGCAAGCTCGACATTTACGGCATCGAGTGGGAGTCTGTTTTCGAACGCGAGTACCCCAACGGGAATGTCGCCGCTCCCGTGATTGGAACGGTCGACGCGGGTGGAAAGGGTTCTTCGGGTATTGAGGCGCAGTTCGATACGCTGCTGACGGGTACGCCCGGAGCGCAGGCGTTCGAAATTGCGCCCAATGGTGCTGTGATGCCCGGAGGCAAACGCACGACGGTGGAGCCGAAAGATGGCGGCTCTGTGGAACTCACGTTGCATGCTGACCTGCAGCACCAGGTGCAGCAGTTACTGGATACTCGCGTGGCCAAGCACCAGGCCGACTGGGGTACGGTTGTCATCGAGGATGTCGCGACTGGGCACGTGCTGGTCATGGCCGACTCGAACTCGAAGGAGCCGGACAATGCGAATCTGCAGAAGGTGCACGCCGTGCAGGACACGTTCGAGCCGGGTTCGGTGGGTAAGCTCATCACGGTGGGTGCGGCGCTGAACCAGGGAACGATTACGCCCACGAGTGTCTTCCAGGTTCCGTATGCTCTTGATCTGCCTGACGCGGGTGGGCTGATTACGGATTTCCATCAGCATGATGGCGAGACACTCACGGCGACGGGTATCCTGGCCGAGTCCTCGAACACAGGCACAGTGCTGATCGGTCAGACGATGGCGGACGACCAGCGTTATTCGATGATGCGTGCTTTTGGCTTCGGGCAGGAGACGGGCATTGAGCTTCCGGGTGAGTCCGCTGGCCTGCTGCGTAGTTCGGATGAGTGGCAGGGGCGTGACCGTTATGTGACGATGTTCGGCCAGGCTTATGCGATTACAGCGATTCAGGAGGCCTCTGCCCTTGCAACAATCGCGAATGGTGGCGTGCGTATCTCTCCACACATCGTGAAGTCGTGGACGAATGCCGATGGCACGGTTGAGGTTCCCGAGGGGACTCAGCCGGTACAGGTCATGGAGGCTGGCACGGCTTCGCAGCTACTGACGATGATGGAGTCCGTCGTTGAAGACAAGCTGGGGACGGCGAGTGCGTCGAAGGTTCCCGGCTATCGCGTGGGCGTCAAGACGGGTACGGCTGAGACAGTGATTGATGGGGCGTCAGGTCTCATCTCGACGACAGCGGGCATCATCCCGGTTGATGCGCCGCGTCTGGCGATCGCCGTGATCCTCTACAATCCGAAAGTGGCGTCGGTCTCATCTGATTCGTCGGCGCCGCTGTTTGGCGACATTGCACGCACGGCTGTTTCGAACCTGGGTATCCCGGCCTCCTCCGGGTCGGCTAACCTGTATCCGACGACTCCGTGAGTCTGAAGGAGAAGAATCATGCAGACATCAGCGCAGTGGATTGCTCAGGCGGTTTCTGGTCGCCTCGTTGGAGGTGACGTGAGTATTACCGGTCCAGTGGTGACCGATTCTCGTGAGGCGCAGGCGGGGTCGCTGTACGTCGCACGGCGCGGCGAAAGCGCCGACGGGCACGCTTTTGTGGCGGGTGCACTCGAGCGCGGCGCGGTCGCGGTTATCGTTGAACATGAGGTTGACGAGGCCGTGGCTCAGATCGTCGTTGAGGATTCCACCGAGGCGCTGGGGGCTTTGGCGCATGCACACGTCGAAGCTCTGCGGGCAAGCGGAGATCTGGATGTGATCGCGGTGACCGGTTCCGTCGGCAAGACAACGACGAAGGACCTGCTGCTCCAGATCCTGAGGGCCGACGGGCCGACGGTTGCACCTAAGCTTTCCTTCAACAATGAGGTTGGTCTGCCTCTGACCGCTTTGGAGGCGGATTCTTCGACGCGTCATCTTGTTCTTGAGATGGGTGCTTCCGGCCCTGGTCATATCGCTTACCTGACCACCATCGTCGCCCCTGACGTGGTCATCGAGCTGTGCGTCGGCCACGCACATGTGGGTGGTTTCGGAGGGTTTGAGGGTGTTGCAGCCGCGAAGGCTGAACTGATTTTGGGAGCCCTGCCCGGTGCGCGCGTTATCTTGAACACTGACGACCCCAATGTTGAGGCGATGGCGCCGCTGGCGACGGGTGAGGTCGTTCGTTTCTCCGCGTCGGGCAATCCAAGAGCTGACGTGCGTGCGCAGGATGTGCGTGTGGACCGTGCGGATCGTGCCTCCTTCACCCTGGTGACGCCTGCGGGCAGTGCCGATGTGTCGCTCCTGATTGTTGGGCGTCATCATGTGGCGAATGCGTTGGCTGCCGCTGCCGGTGCCTTGACGTTGGGTGTGGACCTGGCGACTGTTGGACGGGTGCTTTCCAGTGCGCGGGCGCTTAGCCCGCACCGTATGGATGTCCATGAGCTTGTCGTACAGGGGTGTGACTTGACGCTCATCGACGATTCTTACAACGCAAACCTGGACTCGATGCGCGCGGGTATCGCCGCGTTGGCTTCAATTGGTGTCCACGCGCGCAAGGTTGCGGTCTTGGGGGAGATGCTTGAGCTGGGCGAGGACACCCAATCGATGCACATGCGCGTCGGCGAGATGATCGCCAAGGCGGGCGTGGACACGCTCATCGGCTTGGGGGCAAACGCGCACTACTATCTTGAGGGAGCTGAGACGGTGCCCAATCGTGAGGTTGCATCGGACCCGGCCGACGCAGCTCGCTTGGCTCTTCAGTTCGCGAAGGACGGTGCTGTTGTCCTGGTGAAGGGTTCTTTTGGTTCACATTCGTGGCAGGTAGCTGACATCCTGCGGGAGAAGGGAATGACCCGGTGATCGGTCTTATCGCTGCGTTCATCATTGCGATGGCGCTGTCTGTGATGGGCACGCCGCTGCTCATCCGTTTCCTGGTGCTGCACCAGTACGGTCAGTTCATCCGCCAGGATGGGCCGACGCAGCACCTCACGAAGCGCGGAACTCCCACCATGGGCGGTGTCGTCATTATCCTGGCGACGCTCATTGCGTGGGTGATTGGGGCGTTGGTCGCTGGTGCGGGTCCTTCATGGTCGGGCTTCTTGCTGGTGTTTCTCTTCACCGGTCTGGGACTTATCGGCCTGCTGGATGACGGCATCAAGATTATGCGGCAGCGTTCTCTTGGCCTGCACCCGTCGGGTAAGATCATCGGTCAGGTTGTCATTGCCTCGCTCTTCGCGGGTGGAACTCTTATCCGTCCCAATGAATTTGGTGAGCTGCCTGGGACGCTTGCGCTGTCATTTGCTCGACCGACTGCGCTGAGCTTCGCTTTAGCGGGCACTGCCGTTGGAGTCATCCTGTATCTCATTTGGACGAATCTCATTGTGACGGCATGGTCGAACGCCACTAATTTGACGGATGGCCTGGATGGTTTGGCAGCCGGCGTGTCCATCTTTGTTTTCGGTGCTTACACCTTCATTGCGTACTTCCAGCGCATTCAGGCCTGTACACAGCCGAGTGTCAACCATTCGGCGTGTTATTCGACGCGTGACCCTTTGGACCTGGCGATCTTCTGCGCCGCTCTGATCGGCGCGCTGGCGGGCTTCTTGTGGTGGAACGCGTCGCCCGCACAGATCTTCATGGGTGACACGGGTGCCCTCGCCCTGGGTGGCGCGGTTGCTGGTTTGTCGATCCTGACGCAGACGCAGCTTCTAGCTATCGTCGTTGGTGGACTTTTCGTGGCGGTTGTCATGTCGGATGTCATTCAGATCAGTGTCTTTAAGGCGACGGGTAAACGCGTCTTCCGTATGGCCCCGCTGCACCACCACTTTGAGCTGCTCGGTTGGAAAGAAGTCACGATCGTCATCCGTTTCTGGCTTATTGCTGCCATCGCGGCGGTCGCCGGAGCGGGCATGTTCTACGCTGAGTGGGTGTCTGCTCGATGAACCTGAATGCTGCCGTCATCGGCTGGGGAAAGTCCGGTCAGGGCGCTGCTGGCGCGCTGCTTGCCCGTCACTGGCGGGTGAGCGCCTTCGCTTCACGCGCTACCGACGCGCTGTCGTTTGACGATGTCGCGGACGTGCCTGTCCATGTCGAGGAGGATGCTGGTGTCCTCGTCTCCGCTGTCGTGGATGCTCGCCCCGACCTCGTCGTTGTTTCACCGGGTATCCCTGCGCATCACCCGATTTTCACCGCGTGTCAGGATGCTGGCATCGACCTGTGGGGTGAAGTGGAGCTCGCGTGGCGTCTTCAGGAGGAGGGTCCCCATGCCGGACGCCCCTGGTTGACCGTGACTGGCACTAATGGGAAGACGACGACCGTGGGTATGCTGGGGGAGATTCTGCGTGCTTCAGGTGTCGAGGCCGAAGAGGTTGGTAACATCGGTACCCCGATTACACGCGCGATTGATTCAGATGCCGAAGTGTTCGCGGTTGAGCTTTCCAGTTTCCAGTTGCACACGGCGCGCACGGTTCGGCCTTTGGCATCCGTCTGTCTGAACGTTGACGCCGATCACCTGGACTGGCATGGCAGCGTCGAGGCTTATGCTGCGGACAAGGCGCGCGTCTACGAGAACACCCTTCGCGCGTGCGTGTATCCTGCGTCGGATCGGCGCATCGAGGCCATGGTAGAAAACGCGGACGTTGTCGAGGGGGCGCGGGCTATTGGTCTGACGCTCGGTGCTCCGGCGGTCTCGCAGTTCGGTATCGTTGACGGCCTGCTGGTGGATCGTGCGTTCGTCGACGACCGCCACCGCCATGCCGTCGCTCTTGCCCGTATTTCAGACCTGGCTCAGGCATACGGGGATCACCCCTCTCCGGCTGTTCTTTCGGACGCGTTGGCTGCAGCTGCCCTGGCGCGTGCCTACGGTGTTGAACCTGAGGCCGTGGAGGGAGGCTTGCGTTCTTTCCGACCCGCCGGGCATCGTCGCGCAGTTATCGCGCGTGCCGCGGATCTGACGTGGATTGACGACTCGAAGGCGACTAACGCCCACGCTGCCCGCGCGTCGTTGTCCGGGTTGCCGCCGCGCAGCGCCATCTGGATTGTCGGCGGCGATCCGAAGGGCCAGGATTTCGCGGAGCTGATCAGCCAGGTTGAGCCGACCCTGCGCGGCGTTGTCGTCATCGGCGCAGACCGCAGTGTGCTCGTCAGGGAGCTGGCGGCTGGAGCTCCTGGCGTTCCTTTCGTTGAGGTGGACGGGCACGAGGACTGGATGTTCTCGGTCGTCAACGAGGCTGTGGCGCTGTCGCGTCCGGGTGACACCGTGGTGCTCGCCCCGGCATGCGCATCGTGGGATCAATTCGATAACTATGGTCAGCGTGGGGATGTTTTTGCCGATGCGGTGGCGCGTCTGGCGGCGCAGCGGGGGAGCGCCGGTGGCGACAAATAAGCGGGGCTGGCACATTCCTACTGTGACTCTGCCTCGGATTCTTTTCGGATCGGGGCAGGAGCACGAATCGAACCCGGTGACGACCTATTTTCTGGTGGTTATCCCGGCTCTTCTGCTGTCGTTTTTTGGTCTGGTCATGGGGTTTTCCGCTCAGACTGTCACCTCCATCGCGCAGGGGGAGAACCCCTATACGGCGTACGCGCGCCCGCTGCTCATTATTGTGTCTTCCCTCGTGATTGCGTCGGGCGTGCAGTTGGTGCCGCAGCGCTGGCTGGCGCGTCTGGCTGTCCCGATGTTTGTGACGGCTCTCGTTTTTCAGTCGTTGGTGCTCAGCCCGCTGGGTCGTTCGGAGGGCGGTAATGCGAACTGGGTGAAGCTTGGACCCATCATGGCTCAGCCGTCGGAGTTTTTGAAGCTTGCGCTCGTCATCTTTTTGGCGTTCATGGTGTCTAAGTCGGCGTCGAAGCGTTCTGACGTGAGGACGATGAGTGTGGCCGTTGCTGTGCCGATCCTGGTGGCGCTTGGCGCGGTTATGCTGGGCCGTGACATGGGTACGGCGATGGTTGTCGCGATGGGTGCGCTCGGTGCGGTGTGGGTGGCGGGTCTGCCGAAGCGGTGGTTTGGTGTTCTCGTCATGTTTGCTGTGCCGACCCTGGTCTTGTTGGTTTTGTCGAATCCGACGCGTATCCGACGTGTTTTGGCGGTTCTGCCTGGCACGTCGAAGGGGCCGGATGAGTCGGCGCCGGAGCAGATTGACCACTCGCTGTGGGCGTTGGGGTCGGGTGGTTTGACGGGCTTGGGGCCGGGCGCGTCGCGTGAGAAGTGGAATTATTTGCAAGCGGCTCACACGGATTTTATTTTTGCGATTGTTGGCGAGGAATTCGGCTTGCTCGGTACCGTGGCGGTTCTGGTGTGTTTGGGTTTGCTCGTGTGGGGCATGTTCCGTGTGGCGCGCGAGTCCTCTGATTTGTTCGTCATTATCGTGGCCTCGGGTGTGGGCACGTGGATCGGTGTCCAGACGGTTATTAATGTTCTGTCGGTTACTCGTATGGGTCCTGTGATTGGTGTGCCGCTGCCGCTCGTGTCCTATGGCGGCTCGTCGTTTTTGTTTACGATCACTTCGGTGGCGGTCGTGGCATCCTTTGCGCGTGCGCGTGCGGGGATGCGGATGATTGGGAGGCCGGACGAGGCCTCGGCTGGTCGAGATCCGCGGGTGGCTCCCCGCAGGCGCTCCGCTCGTTAACATTAGGTCACCCACTCGCGTTAAGGAGACGCTTATGGTCAAGGTTGTGATGGCTGGCGGCGGGACCGCCGGTCACGTGAATCCTCTTCTGGCGACGGCCGCGCAGCTGCGTGAGGACGGAGCTGAGGTCGTTGTGCTGGGCACGAAGGCGGGGTTGGAAGCGGATTTGGTTCCCGCCGCCGGTTTTGTGCTGGTGGAGATTCCGCGTGTTCCTTTGCCGCGTCGCCCCTCGTTGGCGTTCTTCACGTTGCCGTCTCGTTTTTCCGATGCTGTTAAGCGCTGCGGCAAGGCTTTGGAAGGCGCTGATGTGCTCGTGGGGTTCGGTGGCTACGTGTCGACTCCGGCTTACATTGCGGCTAAGCGTGCGGGTGTCCCGATCGTCATCCACGAGCAGAACGCTCGCCCGGGCCTGGCCAACAAGGTGGGTGCACGCAACGCTGCCGTCGTTGCTTTGACTTTTCCTTCCTCGCCGCTGGCGGCCAAGCGCGGTGAGACGGTTGTGACGGGATTGCCGTTGCGCTCAGCTATTGCTGACCTGGCGAGTCGCCGATCTACCTCGGAGGGGGCCGTGCAGGCGCGCCGTGAGGCCGCTGAGCGCTTGGGCGTGGACGCTGATGCTCCGACGCTGCTCGTGACGGGCGGATCCTTGGGGGCTTTGCACATCAATGAGTCGATGACGGGCGCGGCGGACGCGCTGCCTGAGGGTGTTCAGGTCGTGCACCTGACGGGCCGCGGCAAGGATGAGCCGGTGCGAGCGGGCGTGGAAGCGTTCGGTCTGGCGGATCGCTGGCATGTCATTGATTACCTGACGACGATGGAGGACGCGCTGGCTGTCGCGGATCTCGTGGTGTGCCGCTCAGGCGCTGGGACGGTCGCGGAGATGGAGGCACTGGGCCTGCCGTGCATCTATGTTCCGCTGCCGATTGGCAACGGAGAGCAGCGGCTGAACGCGAAGGATCATGTTGAGGCGGGTGGCGCTCAGCTGATCGACGACAAGGACTTTACCGCTGATTTCGTGCGCCGCAACGTCTTCCCGTTGCTGGGTTCGACGCGTTTGGCGGATATGGCGGCTGCCTCGCAGTCGCTGGGGCGTGCGGGCGCGGCTCGCGCGCTGGCGGATCTGGCCCTGGCACAGGTGAAGGAGGACGGCCATGAGTGAGCCAACGCTGCACGATCGTTTCCATTTGATCGGTATTGGTGGCGCGGGGATGAGTGTTGTCGCGGAGCTGTTGGCGTCGCGCGGGGCGCTCGTCGAGGGGTCTGACCGAGAGGATTCTGGTGTGCTCGAACATCTGCGTGCGGTCGGCGTGCGGGTGTTTGTCGGGCATGACGCCTCGCACGTGGATCCGTCGGCGGTCGTCGTGGTGTCTACGGCGATTCGTGAGAGTAATCCGGAGTTGGCGGTGGCTCGCGAGCGTGGACAGCGTGTTATTCACCGCTCGCAGGCGTTGGCGTTGGCTGCGTCGGGTATGCGTTTCGTGGGGGTGGCAGGTGCTCACGGCAAGACCTCGACGTCGGGTATGTTGGCGATCGCGTTGGCGCAGTGCGGGTTGGATCCGTCGGTTGCTGTGGGTGGTGTGCTGCCCCAGCTGGGTACGGGCGCGCACCTGGGGACGGGTGACATTTTCGTCGCCGAGGCCGATGAGTCGGATGGGTCGTTCCTGAACTATTCTCCGACCATTGAGATCGTGACGAACGTGGAGCCCGATCATCTGGATCGCTATCGTTCGCGCGAGGAGTTTGAACAGATTTTTGTGGAGTTCGCCAGGTGTATGGTGCCCGGTGGGCTGCTGGTGACGTGCGCGGAGGACGAGGGGGCTGTGCGCCTGGCCGCCGCGGCTCGAGCTGAGGGTCTGCGGGTCGTGACTTATGGCCGCGCTGATCGCAGCCTGTGTGAGGCGGACGTAGTGATTTCGGATGTGCAGGTTGATGCTCGCTCCACGTGCGCGCACGTGGAGTGGGGGGATCGCAGCGCTGATTTGGTTATGTCCGTGCCCGGTGAGCACAATGTGCTGAACGCAGCGGGTGCCTGGGTGGCTGGCATCGAGTGCGGCCTGGAGCCGCAGGCTGTTGCTGATGGGTTGGGCCGGTTTACGGGTGCGGCACGCCGCTTTGAGGCGCGTGGTCAGGTCGGTTCGCGTCGTCTCTTTGATGACTACGCGCATCATCCGACCGAGGTGGTGGCTGCGATCCGTGAGGCTCGTGTTGTCGCCAGTGGGGGAGAGGTCACGGTTGTGTTCCAGCCGCATCTGTACTCGCGTACGCGCATTTTTGCCCAGCGTTTCGCCGATGCGTTGGCCGGGGCGGATCATGTTGTGCTGGCGGGGATTTACGGTGCGCGCGAGGATCCGCAACCCGGTGTCGATTCGACGCTGATTTCATCTCGCATTCCCGGGGCCGTGTATGTCGAGGACATGCACGAGGCAGCCCGTTTGGCCGCGTCCCTGACCCCCGAACACGGTGTGTGTGTGACGATGGGTGCCGGTTCGATCACCAGGTGCGCGTCGGATGTCGTGGACGAGTGGAAGCGGATGGAGGCATGAGGCCTCCGTCTCCGAGGCGTCCGGGGGGACGGCGGGTTCAGTCTTCTGAGGAGCGTGCCTCTGATGAGGTATCTGCTGCGGGAGAAGTCGGGGATGTGTCGTCGGGGCGGCTTCGGTCCCCAGATGGGGAGCGCGTCGTGTCTCGGGGTGTGCAGCGCAGCGCGAGGAGGCATCCTGGTGGCGGTGAGTCGCGGCGTGCCAATGTGCGTTCATCGGCGCGTGATCGTGTGACGGGTGTTTCCGAGGATGGGAGGGAGGGCGCTGTCTCTTCTTCCGTTGAGCGTCGGCGTGAGCGCGCGTCCTTGGCGAGACCAATCGCAGCCGCTGATGCTGCTGCTCTGCTGGGCGGAGCCGATGCCACGGACTTGGGTGATCGTCTGCGTGAACGTTCGCGCGCACGCCGGTTGCTCGTGTTGCGGCGCATCGCTTGGACCGTGGTCACGGCGGCACTCGTGGGAGGGGCGACGTGGGTGGTGTTCTTTTCGTCCCTGTTCGCGCTCTCGACCACGAGCATTCAGGTTTCGGGCGAGGATGGGGCGCTTGTTACGGTTGAGTCGGTCCGTTCCTCGGTGGCGGGATTTGAGGGGGTTCCTCTGACGCGCCTGAATACGCAGGCGGTTGCCCGCGCGGTTGAGTCGAATGTTGCAGTGAAGTCTGCATCGGTGTCTCGCCGGTGGCCGACGAGCTTGAGGGTGTCGGTGTCGATGCGTGCGGGTATGGCAGTTGAGGCATCGTCGGGTTCCTATTGGCTGGTTGACGACCAGGGTGTTGCCTTTGAGAGGCTCGGCAGTGCGGGGGGCTATCCGCTTCTCACGCTTTCCGAGGACCGGGCGACGGGGGCCTCTGATGTTGCCTCCGTCTTGGGGGCGTTGGATGAGTCGACACGCTCGCAGGTGTCGGCGATTACCTCTTCCGGGACGCAGGTGACGTTTACGCTGCGTGGGGGGCAGACTGTCAAGTGGGGAACGAATGAGGATGCTCCTCAAAAAGCGCGGGTTCTTGCTACGTTGCTTGCCAACGTGACGGCGACGACCTACGATGTGTCGTCTCCGAATCACCCTGTGACCAGTTAAGCCTTCCTCTTCGTCCGCGTGTTGGCTTGAATGAACGCACGCGGACCCCTAATTTCTTTTCGACACGAAGCACGTTAAACATCAACCTTCAACTAAAGGTTGAGGGTCTGATGCAAGGGAGACATCCATGGCGACACCGCAAAACCACCTGGCAGTGATCAAGGTCGTCGGCGTCGGCGGCGGCGGAGTCAACGCCGTGAACCGAATGATCGAAGTAGGCCTGAAGGGCGTTGAGTTCATTGCCGTTAACACCGACGCGCAGGCTCTACTCATGTCCGATGCTGAGACGAAGCTGGACATTGGCCGCGAACTGACGCACGGCCTCGGCGCCGGAGCGGATCCTGCCGTCGGTCGCAAGGCAGCAGAGGACCATATCGAAGAGATTGCTGCCGCGCTTGACGGCGCGGACATGGTCTTCGTGACCGCCGGTGAGGGTGGCGGCACGGGTACCGGTGCGGCTCCTGTCGTCGCACGCGTCGCCCGTGAAGCCGGCGCTCTGACGGTGGGAGTTGTGACTCGTCCGTTCTCCTTCGAGGGTAACCGCCGTGCGGCCCAAGCTGAGGGCGGCGTGACCACGCTGCGCGAAGAGGTCGATACCCTCATCGTTATTCCCAATGATCGACTCCTGGAAATCTCTGACGTGAGTATCTCGGTGCTCGATGCCTTCCGTGCCGCGGATCAGGTTCTGCTCTCCGGTGTTCAGGGCATCACTGAGCTGATCACCACCCCGGGTCTGATCAACGTTGACTTCAACGATGTCAAGTCTGTCATGAAGGACGCTGGCTCGGCTCTCATGGGCATCGGCGCGGCCACCGGTGAGGATCGCGCGCTGCGAGCGGTTGAGAGCGCTATCTCCTCCCCGCTGCTCGAGGCCTCGATCGACGGCGCTCACGGCGTGCTCATGTTCTTCCAGGGCGGCTCCGATGTCAGCCTGCGTGAGGTCTTCGCATCCTCGCAGCTGGTGCGCGAGGCCGTCCATCCCGAGGCGAACATCATCTTCGGTGTTGTCGTTGACGATACCCTCGGTGATGAGATCCGCGTGACGGTCATCGCGGCCGGCTTTGATGATGTCGCGGAGGCCGTGTCGGCGCACCCGGCTGTGTCTCGTGTTTCCGCTCCCGTCGCTCAGAAGCGCCCCGCCGCGCCCGAAGCCAAGGCGCCCGCCGCCGAGACGACGCGCCTGAGCCAGGTGTCTACTCGTCGCCCCCAGCACCGTCTGGATGTTGCTGCCCCGGTGCGTGAGACCGCTCCGGCTGCCGCTGAGGCGCCTGCCGCTGTCGAATACGAGGAAGCCGCCTCTGAGCACTCCTTCGAAGTGCCTCGCATCTACCCTGAGGCCCCCGAGAAGGAAGAGTTGGATATTCCTCCGTTCCTGCGCTGATGACAATGTCGCTATGGGCTGGTGCCCGGGTTCACCTCACCGTGGTGGACCCGGGCACCAGTGCGCTCGCTGGCAACGTGGGTTTGCATGTTGGGGATCAAACGGAGCTTGTGCGTGCGCGCCGGGCAGCCTTGGCGGATGTGCTGGGCAGTGACATCGTATGGATGAATCAGACGCATTCGACTGTTGTCGAGGTTATAACTTCCGTCGAGGGGGTGCCAACGGCGGCAAGCACGGCGAGGGCGCTTGACCATCGCGCGCCAGGCCAGTGGGGTCCTGTCGAGGCCGACGGTATCATCATCGATGCCCGCGGCTGGGAGGAAGCTCCTGCGCTCGCTGTCCTCACCGCTGACTGTCTGCCCGTCGTATTTTCCGCAGCGGGTGGAAGGGTCGTTGCCGCCGTTCACGCGGGCCGTCGTGGGCTCCTTGGGGGTATTCTCATGCGGACGGTTGACCTGATCCGAGCGCGCGTAGATGGATCGATCGATGCGCTGATAGGACCCGCTATCTGTGGGAGCTGTTACGAAGTCCCGTCCGACATGGTTCGCCAGAGCGAGGAGATCATGCCGGGAATCGGTAGCCAGACCTCCTGGGGGACGCCCTCCCTTGACTTGCCCCGCGCCGCGGCATCGCAGCTGCGCGAACGGGGTGTGCGTGTAGACAGTGACTCCCGCTGTACGTTGGAAACGCCCACGCTATTCTCCTATCGTCGCGACAGAGAATGTGGTCGTCAAGCGCTCGTCATTGCTCCCGCCTGAGCGCGTAGGGGTGGCCTCTCACGGGTCGTGTCGCGTGGCGTCGCCTGGGCTTCGCCATCTTGCAGCTTGTTCGTGACGTCCATCGTCGGAGTGCTCCTTGCGACGCGCCGAGTCAGCTGCGCCTCCTGACCGTCAAGCGCCTGTAGCTTGTGGCTATGCATCGCCTGAAGGAGGAATGATGAGCGATTCGTTCGGTGCGCGCGCACGCAAGTTCATGGGTTGGTACTCGTCCGAGGAGCCCGTTGATGAGTTCGAAGAGTTTGACGAGGTGGAAGAGGTAGCACCTGTGGCTGACATCACGCCTGTGTCCCGTCCAACGCTGACCGCCATTCGACGCGAGGATCCTGTCGAGGATCTCACTCGCATCATGACGATCCATCCCACCGCGTACTCCGATGCGGTGACCATTGGTGAGGCATTCCGCGATGGCATCCCGGTCATCATTAACCTCACCGATATGGGTGAAGAGGAAGCGCGCCGCCTCGTCGACTTCGCTGCCGGCTTGACCTTTGGGCTACGCGGAGTCATTGAGCGTGTCACTGCTCGCGTCTTCCTGCTTTCCCCGGCCACGGTGGAGGTCACTGGAGAAACCTCCTCGTCGGCGCGACGGGGTTCCCTCTACAATCAGGGTTGAGCTTCGTTGTGATCGTTGTGAGTTGGGTTGCGTGGGGGCTGAGTGTTCTCATCAACCTGTACATGATGGTGCTCTTTGCGCGCGTCATTCTGGACTGGGTTCAGTTGTTCGCGCGCGGATGGCGCCCTCGAGGGATTGGTCTCGTTCTTGCGAATGTCCTTTATGCGCTGACCGATCCTCCGATTCGCTGGTTTGGGCGCTTTGTTCCGCCGCTACGTCTGGGCGGCGGAATGTCGATTGATGTCGGTTTTATGCTGTTATTTCTGGTGCTTATGATTGCGCAGCGTTTCGTCCGTTTTCTCTTTTTTATTAGCCAGTAGACATTAAATTAAAGCATGAGAGGTCGCACATAAATCGCGGTTGCACCGTGATCAATGTTGCTAGTGTGACAATATCGGTTATTATTTTTGTGACGTGATCACGGGCGGCCTTCCCGGTCGTCCAGGCATGCGGGAATCCGCGTGTCCAATCGAAACGACCGAGAGGCGAAGCAATGGCCCTGCTCACTACCGAGGATGTCCTCAACAAGAAGTTCCAGTACGTCAAGTTCCGCGAGGGATACGACCAGGATGAGGTTGATGAGTTCCTCGATGAGGTTGTCTCCACCATCTACTCCCTGCAGATGGAGAACCAGGAGCTGAAGGAGAAGCTCGAGGCCGCGGAGCGCCGCGTTGCAGAGCTCTCCAACTCTGATTTCAGCCCAGCCGAGGCCCCGGCGGCCCCTGTCGCCGAGACCCCCGCACCTGCGGCTCCCGCCCTGACCGGCTCTCAAGATGCCGAATCCGCGACTTCTATGCTGGCCCTCGCCCAGCGCGTCCACGACGAGTACGTGCGCGACGGCGAAGAGCAGAGTGCGAAGATCATCGCCGAGGCCAACGCCGAGCGCGACACGATCATCGCTGATGCTCAGAAGCAGAAAGACTCGCTGCTCAACCAGCTCGAGCAGGAGCGCGAACTGCTGGAGAACAAGATCAACGGTCTGCGTACCTTCGAGGCCGAGTACCGCTCGAACCTGCGCAGCCACCTCGAATCCCTCCTCAACGAGGTCGGCAACGGCGAGAACTGATCGCACACTTGGCGGTGGCGGCGCACTTCGTGGTGCGCCGCCACCGCTCGTTTAAGATAGGGAACCATGGCTGACTCCTCCCATCCGATCCGCACCCGTTCGACGTGGATGTGGGCCGCCCTCGTGTGTGCGGTGGCGATTATTAGCGACCAAGCGTCGAAGATGTGGGCGCGATCTGCCCTCGATGCCTCAGAGCCGGTTCCCCTGATCGGGCGGTGGCTGTCGCTTCGACTCGTCCACAACTCGGGTGCTGCTTTTTCTTTCGCGGCTGGTAACACCTGGATCCTGACGATTTTCACCGTCGTGGTTGTCGGCGCGCTCGTGGTGCTCGCTCGTCGCGTCCAGCGCCCGTCGACGCTGCTGTCAATCGCCCTGCTCACAGGGGGTGCCGTCGGAAATCTTATCGACCGTCTCAGTGCCGAACCCGGCTTCGGTATCGGCCACGTCACTGACTTCATCGCTTACGGTACCTGGTTCGTCGGGAATGTCGCGGACATTTGGATCGTTCTGGGGGCGCCGCTGCTCGCCTATACGCTCTCCCGTGAACCTTCGAAGGGAGAGAAGCAGTGAGCTCGCGTATGCTTCCCGTTCCGGATGCCCTCGTGGGTGAACGGGTGGACGCCGCACTGGCTCGTATGCTCGGCCTGTCGCGCTCGCGCTGCTCGGAGCTGGCGGGGGAGGGGCACGTCCTCATTAACGGCGTTGCTGCGGGGAAGTCGGATCGCCTCGGCGCCCTCGACATTATTGAGGTGACGATCCCGGAGCCTGAGAATAAGCCGACCCCGGTCACCGATATGACGATCCTGTATGACGACGAGGACATCGTCGTCGTCGATAAGCCCGTCGGTGTCGCCGCCCACACGGGACCCGGATGGGCGGGGCCCACGGTTCTGGGCAACCTCGAAGCAGCTGGCTTTCGGATCACCAGCTACGGGCCTCCCGAGCGCCAGGGCATCGTTCACCGCCTCGACGTAGGAACCTCTGGGGTGATGATGGTCGCCAAATCAGAGTTGGCTTACTCGGTCATGAAACGCGCCTTCAAAGAGCGCACGATCGAGAAGGTGTATCACGCGGTGGTGGCCGGACACCTTGACCCCGCTTCAGGCACCATTGACGCGCCGATCGGTCGCCACCCGTCGCGCGAGTGGCGCATGGCTGTGATCGACGGCGGGAAGCGCGCCGTCACCCATTACGACACGCTTGAGCTCATGGCGGGCGCTCAACTCACCGAGGTGCACCTTGAGACGGGGCGCACCCACCAGATTCGCGTCCACATGGCGGCCGTCGGCCATCCCTGTGTCGGCGACACCTTCTACGGTGCGGACCCCACCCAGGCTGAGCGCCTGGGGCTCACCCGCCAGTGGCTCCACGCCGTGCGCCTGGGCTTTGCGCACCCGCGCACGGGCATGCCGATGAGCGTGTCCAGCCCCTATCCGGCCGACCTTCAGGCCGCCCTGGAGACGCTGCGCCACCCCCGCGACTGACGCGGGGGAGTGTGCCCGCGCAACCCGGCCACGGCCTCGTCGGTGAGCCGTGAGCTGAACGACCGTGCGCCCCCGGGAGTCGCGCGGCCCCGGCTGGGTCCTGGACAGTAGAATCGACGCATGGCTGATTCCTTCGTGCACCTCCACAATCACTCCGAGTATTCGATGCTCGACGGGGCTGCAAAGACGAAAGCCATGGCGGAAGAGGCGGCGCGCCTGGGGCAACCCGCGATCGGCCTGACTGATCACGGCTACCTTTTCGGTGCCTACGATTTCTACACGAACTGCAAGAACGCCGGCGTCAAGCCGATCATCGGTCTCGAGGCCTACGTGACCCCCGGCACGTCGCGCTTCGATCGTCAGAAGGTCCTATGGGGCGAGCCGTGGCAGCGCGCCGATGACGTGAGCGCGGGTGGCTCCTATAATCACCTGACCCTTATCGCCTACAACACGACGGGCATGCTCAACTTGTTCCGCTTGGGTTCGTATGCCTCGACGGACGGTCAGTTCGGCAAGTGGCCGCGCGCCGACAAGGAACTGCTCGCTCAGTTTCACGAGGGACTCATCGTGTTCACGGGATGCCCCTCGGGTGCCGTGCAGACGCGCCTGCGCCTGGGGCAGTGGGACGAGGCCG
>NZ_CAUTSL010000045.1:0-19947 GCF_963540955.1 Actinomyces bouchesdurhonensis | reverse complement strand
ACCCTCGAATACCGCGTCGGCAAGGGGGAGTGGAAGAACCTCGACGGCGCCGTCCTGCCCGCCGGCCCCGTCACCTTCTACGCGTCCGCGGCCTCGCCGATCAGCCACCTGCACATGGACGTCGCCGGCCTGACCGGCGTCGACCGCGACGGGTCGGGCAAGTACGGGGACGACGAGCTGGGCGTGTCCGCGGAGAACGTGGACCTGAGCTCCCTCCTGCCCGAGGGCGCCGACTCGGTCACCGCGCGCGTGCAGGTCAGCGCCACCGGCATTAACTTCGACCGCCAGGCCGACGACGACACGGGCCGCGAGGCCACCTTCACGGTCTCACGCGACCCCGCGCTCGTCCCCCAACCCGCGCCCGACCCGGCAGACAACACGGTGCCCGCGCCCGCAACACCGACCGCCGGAATCACCGCCCCCGCGCGAGCCGCCGAGCAGCTGCCCGCCAACTACGCGGTGAACCTGCCCAAGGGCGCCGATAAGGCCACCTTCGAGCGGGCCGCAGCCCAGGCCTCGTTCCTGGGAGGCCTGGTCCTGGCACGCTACCCGCAGTTCGGGACGTTCTTCGTGCAGTCCGCCTCGCCCTCCTTCTCACCCGACCTGGGCGCGGCGCTCATCAAGGAAGGCATCAGCTACGACTCGATCGGCCCGACACGCCAGGCCCCCGTCGGCGGCAACGAGGCCGTGGTCCCCGTCGACTACACGACCCTCGCGCGCGCGAACGCGGCGAAGGAGAAGGTCGAGGAGAAGCCCGCCCCGGCACACGACCCTCGCGCGCGCGAACGCGGCGCTCGCGGCCTCCCCGAAGGCTGACGGTGCGCAGGCTGGCGGCGTGCAGGGAGGCGACGAGGCCGGGGTGACGCCCGACCCGCAGACCTCCAACGGGTGGCACCTCCAGGCGCTGCGCGCGCTCGAAGCCCAGGGCGTGGACGTCATGCGCGCCCCCGTGACCGTGGGCGTCATGGACCAGTCCATTGACGACACTGTTCCGGACTTGGCGGGCCAGGTGGACCATTCGAAGTCAGTGGCTTGTAACGTGAACGGCATCCCGAACCAGGATCCGGCCGCGTGGCGCTGGGACGACGCGACCCACGGGACGCACGTGGCAGGGTCGATTGCCGCCAAGCATGACGGCGTGGGCGTGGACGGCGTGAATCCGACGCTCAAGATTGCCGCGATCAACGTGGCGTCGCGCAACGGCGGCTACTTCTACCCCGAGTACATCGTGTGCGGCTTCGTGTGGGCCGCGGAGCACGGTATTTCGGTGACGAATGGCTCGTACTACGTGAACCCGTGGAAGTACTGGATGCCGGGCGACCCGGAGCAGGCGGCCGGCCTGGAGGCTGTCCAGCGTGCGGTCGACTATTCGACGTCGAAGGACGTCATTAACGTGGTGGCTGCCGGCAACTGGACGACGGACTTGGATAACCCGCCCGCGACCGACGATTCGTCGCCGGGGGACACGTGGGGCGCTTACGAGCGGGACGTGAAGGGCGGCGTGTACCTGCCGTCGATGATGCGCGGTACCCTCGCGGTGTCGGCGTTGCAGCTGCCCGACGGCGCAGACCCGGCCACCGGCGTGTTGGAGCCGACGTCCTGGTCGAACTGGGGTGCCTCGACGATTGATTTCGCGGCCCCCGGCGCGAAGATCTATGCGCCGCTGACGAGTTGGTACGGCAAGGCCTACGGGAACCTGTACGGCACGTCGCAGGCCGCGCCTCTGGCGGCGGCCGTGATTGCGACGCTGCGTCAGGTGCATCCGGAGATGAACGCGTCGGAAATTGTCGCCTTGGCGAAGAAGCAGGCGTCCGCGCCCGAGAACTGGTCGCGCCTGGCCGCGCCCGTCGAGGGGCGCGAGTACCGCGGCGCGGGCCTGCCGAACGCGCTGGACGCGGTGCTGAAGGATCAGGCGACGCCGGTGATCGGCACGGTCGAGTATTCGACGGATGGGTCGACGTGGATGCCCTTGGCGGGTGAATCCGTCGCGGGTCGCGTCTCGGTGCGGGTCAGCGTTTCCGGTCCCGTGACGAGCGCGCGCCTGCTGCTGGGCGATCGCGAGATCGCGGCGGGGCAGGGGAGTGGGGACTTCTCCGGTCCCGGGCTGACGCTGAAGGCTGACGGCGTGGACGTGTCGCACCCGCAGGGCGCGGGGCGTTTCGCGGGCGCCACGACGGTCACGGTCGAGGCGTTCGGCCGGAATTTTGACCCGCGGGCCGACGAC
Source organism: Actinomyces bouchesdurhonensis (assembly GCF_963540955.1). Taxonomy (NCBI): domain Bacteria; kingdom Bacillati; phylum Actinomycetota; class Actinomycetes; order Actinomycetales; family Actinomycetaceae; genus Actinomyces; species Actinomyces bouchesdurhonensis. The sequence continues at coordinate 17,723 of NZ_CAUTSL010000045.1, read as the reverse complement.
GATGCGACCGTGCAGGTGCCATTCACGGTGAGCCCCGATCACGTGGGGCCCGACGAGGCCGGGGCTGGGCGCTGGGTGTCCGGCGTGCTCGGCTGGTGGTGGCGCTACGACAACGGGACGTATCCGACGTCCACGCAGCTGCGCATTGACGGGGCGATCTATCGTTTTGATGCTCACGGGTACATGGTGACCGGATGGGTGTACGAGGGTGGCCACTGGTTCTACTACGGGCCCTCTGGCGGTCAGGCCTCCGGGTGGGTCCACGTGGCCGGCTCGTGGTACTACCTGGATCCTTTGAGCGGAGCGATGGCGAGCGGGTGGACGAAGGTGCGCGACACCTGGTACTACCTGTCGTCGTCCGGCGCGATGCGCACTGGCTGGGTGAGGGACGGGTCCTCCTGGTACTACCTGTCTGCTGACGGTGCGATGGCCACGGGGTGGGTGCGGGTGGGTTCCTCCTGGTACTACCTGTCTCCTGATGGCGCGATGGCCACCGGGTGGCTGCGTGATGGCGACTCCTGGTTCTACCTGTCGTCTTCTGGGGCGATGGTGACGGGCAGCCGGTGGATCGACGGCACGCGCTACTCGTTCGACGCTGAGGGGAGGCTCCTCCCGTAGCTGAGGGGGCCCGGCTCGACGAACTCGTCGCCCGCGCCCGTAGCTGACGGGGTGTTTCCTGTGGGCTGAATGATCTCCTCAGACTATTGAGGGGTTTTCGGGCTACCATGGAGGTGCCTGGCCAAGTCCGACCTCCCAGCGGATTGTGGTCGAGCTCGAAGGCGGGGGCCGCGCACCGATGGTGCGCGGCCCCCGTTTGCGTCGTGGCGCGCCGCCGCGGGGTGCCGGTCTTCCCGCCCGCTCGTCGCACGCGCAGCTCCGGGGTGCGGGACCCGTTTACGTTGAGATCGCGCCACTCCGGGGCGCGGGGCCTTCCCGCCCGCTCGTCGCTCGCGCCGCGAGCGTCGCTCGCCGCGTCGCCTCCGGGTTAAAGGACAAAACGTGTTGGTTTGTGGCGACTTTTTGGTTTGTTGGTGTGGGAAAGTCGGTGTTGGAGGTGGTTGTTTCATTGCGAGCCTGTACGTTGTCCCTGGGTGGGCGAGACGCTGCACCGCGTGTGGGTGCTTGTTTTATCGTGAGTCTGTGCGTGGCTCCTTGATCTGTCTCGGTGGGGCTTGGGCAGGTCGTTTGCGGCGACGGTATTCACCGTGCCATGCCGCTGGCACGTCGCTGGCTGCGCTACCGGCGGTGCTATGGGTTGCAGCGCATGACTCCCGCCCGGCGAGCTATCCCACGAATGTCGCATGCAATTCCCCCGACACTGTGTCTCACCGCGCAACCATATTGTTGGAATTGCAACGTTTGCGGACACTGTTGAAAGTTCATTCAATCGAATTGCATGCGAAACTGCTGCGAGCGCGCGAGCTGCCTGCGCTCCTCCCCGCGCACGTGGACCCGATGGCATGCGCGTGGACCCGCTATTGCGGGCGCGGGCCCCTGATCCGCGCGTGGGCGGCGCCCTGCGCATCACCTAGGCGTACGCGCGTAGGATACCCCCCTGATCCGCGCGTGGGCGGCGCCCTGGCGCATATCTAGGGGTTTGCGTGCGTGTCGCGGGGCTAACGCGCATGTTCAGCGGTTCATGTGCGAGCGACATGCCAGGTCAGGCGCCGTTGCGTCCACAACGCAGGCCACCTTGCCCGCAACACCCCGTTGTCGGCGTTTGTTATCGAGGTGGTTTGCGACTTGGGCGCCACGCTGCCCCGAGGCGTGACCTCACCGCCAGCATGCGGGGGGAATTGCGCTTCACGGGGACCCGTGCGTGACTTGCCTGCCGGTGACATCGTCACCAAACGGGGGGAATTGCACCATTAGAGGCGCGACACGCCGGCGACACGCCGAAGGGAGGCTTCTAATGCTGCAAAACCCCCCATTACCCCTGGTGTCATGCTCCCTCACTGGTGCAGGACTGCCCGGCGGGCGCCGATAAACACCGGTGGGGAGTCGCCGGCAATGACAAGGGACGACGGGCGGCCAGCTCTCAGGCGAGGCTTGTTGCCGATGAGGTGTCACACCTGATCGGGAAGATTCAACCCCAACTGATCATGTGCAATGCTCCCTAACGGGTTGAATGCTCCCGTTCAGGTGCAATCCTCCCGATGGGGCGCATCCTGTCTGAGGCGCTGCGACGCGAGCGCGCTAGCCCGACGACCCATCCCTCGACGGCGACTGGGACCGAGTCCCGACTAACACTCTTTGTCCCATAACGCGAACTGTTGGGCCGGAATACTTGTCGCTGTGGAGGCTCGCCCGGAGTGGTAGGTCGTTGGGCGCCACGTCTGGTTAGGAAATGACGATCAGGATAGGAGGTGATGATCCGGACGCTCACAACCTATCGGGATCGTTGTTGCCTTTCTGACCTTGCCTCGTTGTAGGTTGGCTCTCGGCGTCGTGATTGCAGATGCCGAGCGTTGAGACAAGTCGACGGAACCGGGGTGCGCCAGGAATTATCCGTTAGTGGCCTTGTTTTTCTTCCCAGGTGTCGGTGTTGTTGATGACGAGGTGGGATAGGGGGAAGGGGCCTGTTGTTTCGGTGGTGGTGACCAGGCCGTTGATCGTCTGGGTCTCCCCCGTGAAAGGATTCGTGGCCGTCCCGCTCCAGGTGGTGGTGAGGGTGATTTCTCGGTTTTCGTGGGGGTAGGGGCCATCGAGCATGGAGCGCCAGCCTTGGGGCGGGGTGTAGTAGTGGCGGATGAGACGCGGGTCCTTGTTCGGGTCAATGCCCTTCTCCCACGCCAGGCCCGGGGAGGTGGTCACCGTGTTGGGGGTCCCATCGCCCCAGGAATACTCATAGTTCGTCGCCGTCAGAGTGATCGTGATGTCGCGGCCCAGCAGGTTGATCACGTGGGTCTGGGTAGGGTTCGTGACCGAGACGATCGTGGGGACGAACCGGTTCGTGTACGACACACCGTCGGGCCGCTTACGCAAACCCGCACCATCAGCATGAATCACGGTCGCAGCAGCCAAGAGGATGTCACGCGTGGTCGGCGGTTGCGGGGCTTGATCTCCCTCGTTTGAAGCTGAGGGTGGGTAACCGCACACAATCATCTGGCTCTCAACTGGCAGCGTTGTGTCACTCGTTGCCAGGGCGCAGTGAGCCCAATCAACGTGTGTACTCGCACGCTCGTCGTATTCAGATTGGGCCGTGCGGCGGGCCCTGTCGTCCCCAACGGTTGAGCGCTGTGGAACGAATCCGTTGGAAATCTGCTGCGCTGCTTGTGTTAATGCGATGGCAATATTTGTGCCACTGGCCTCAGCATCAAAGTACGGAGTAATACATGGAGGGTCGGCTGCGTCAGTACCTGACACTAGCAGTGTTGTCGAAAAGAACATGCCGGTCAGTAACGATATAATAATTCGAAGGGTGCTGTTATTGTCCATGAGTCTTCTCCGAACCGCCTTGGGTTTCGATCCATGTTCCGTCTCGCCAGGTCATCAACAGAGCAAATACTATCTGCGATTCATCCGGAGAGGAAATAACTTTCTGGTCTCTGCAAGTTGTGCCAGCTGATGTTGTTGCCAATAGAACGACTAGTACTGAATTGGGAGGGATGTCTCCGTCGTTTGCGGCCTGTGGATCGACGCGTAGAATATGATCAATTGTAATTCGATTATCGTATGACCAACCGCGCGAATATAGGCTATTAATGCCAGATATGAAGTCATTTCGGAAATTGTCATTACGGTCTGATATGTTCCCAAATGGTTGTGTGTCTCCGGTGTTCCACGCGTAGGTGAGTGTGTCGAGGAGGTATTCTGCGGCGAGTTCTGCTCCTCGTTCGGTGTTCTCTTTGGCCTCCTCGGGTAGTTCGGGTTTGGTGTAGGTGGATGCTGCGTGTTCGGCGGGGCGCACGAGGACGCCGTCAGGGCCGATCTGGTAGCCGCCCGACATCGCGGCCTCGCCCGAGGCCGTGGCGGGTGCGGTGGGTGCGGGCCTGGCGGTGGGTGGCGTGGGCGTGGCGGCTGTGGTGGGTTTGTCGCCCCACGCTGGCCACCAGCCGTTGGTGACGCCGTTGGTGTAGATGGCGTACAAGCCTGCGATGATGAGCAGGGTGATGGAGGTGCGGATGCCCCAGTCCACGATGTCGGCGTCCATCCACGCCCGCACACGAGCCTTCGCTCCCTTGGGACGCCGCGCTTTGACCTCAGCGCGGTAGTCCGCCCACCGCCGACGCAGCGTGTACTTACGCGGTGCCGTTTCGCGCCGGAATTGTTCCTCGTCTTCGTCGGTGACGGGACGCTCAGACAACGGCGGAACCATCATGATGCATCTTCCTCTCTCGTGGTTTCCGGCCTAGTGGCCTTGTTTTTCTTCCCAGGTGTCGGTGTTGTTGATGACGAGGTGGGATAGGGGGAAGGGGCCTGTTGTTTCGGTGGTGGTGACCAGGCCGTTGATCGTCTGGGTCTCCCCCGTGAAAGGATTCGTGGCCGTCCCGCTCCAGGTGGTGGTGAGGGTGATTTCTCGGTTTTCGTGGGGGTAGGGGCCATCGAGCATGGAGCGCCAGCCTTGGGGCGGGGTGTAGTAGTGGCGGATGAGACGCGGGTCCTTGTTCGGGTCAATGCCCTTCTCCCACGCCAGGCCCGGGGAGGTGGTCACCGTGTTGGGGGTCCCATCGCCCCAGGAATACTCATAGTTCGTCGCCGTCAGAGTGATCGTGATGTCGCGGCCCAGCAGGTTGATCACGTGGGTCTGGGTAGGGTTCGTGACCGAGACGATCGTGGGGACGAACCGGTTCGTGTACGACACACCGTCGGGCCGCTTACGCAAACCCGCCCCATCAGCATGAATGACGGCTGCCGCCGAATAGAGAATCTCTCTCGTTGTAGGTAGCTTCTCAGGTAGGGGAGATTCAGGAGTCTCTGGTGGCGGATAGGCGCATACTGCCACACGCAACTTCAGCGGTAGCGAAGGGTCGGTGATGTCGAAACCGCAATGCTCCCAGTCAATATCAGAATCTGGATCGCTGGCGTGCTCAGATTGAGCCGTGTTCAGGGCTCTGTCATCACCAACAGTCGAATCAGCATTTTGCCTGAGTGTACTATTGAGCTGCTGTGTGATTGACTGTGCATAAGTCGTTACTGATCGTCCGGACGCGTCGGAACGCTGGGTATATGGATCCGGTGGATCATCATCAAATGGTGCGCTAGCAGCGGAAGTTGTATTGATGAAATAGCAGAGAGATAGGAGTGTTGCGAACACAGCGTGAATTGATTTACTTACCAGCATCTGTAATCAAGTTCCCTTGTGTTTCAAGCCAACGATTGTCTTGCCATGTCATGTATAGCGTTAGTAGTGACTGATACTCTTGATCTCTCTTCACTATTCTTTGACCTTGGCAAGTGACCCCAGTTCTTGAGGAGAGCTGGAAGGTAACTGCGATTGTGTTTGGGTGCACATCGTTGCCGTTCTCGGGAATAGGCTCAACTCGAACGATGTGAGTAACTTCTGACGTGCTCCCGTAAGCCCAGCCGTTCGAGTACAGCTTGGCAACATCGTCGGCGAAAGAGGTTGCAAAAGTCGAGCCAGGATCTGACATGCCCAACAGTGCCGACGTATCACCCGTGTTCCAGGTGTATCCCATCAGTGCGTGATAGTGTTCTGCGGCGAGTTCTGCTCCTCTTTCGGTGTTCTCTTTGGCCTCCTCGGGTAGTTCGGGTTTGGTGTAGGTGGATGCTGCGTGTTCGGCGGGGCGCACGAGGACGCCGTCAGGGCCGATCTGGTAGCCGCCGGACATCGCCGCCTCGGTGGAGGCCGTGGCCGAGGCACCGGGTGTGGGGTTGATGGGCGGGGTGGTGGCTGCCACGGTTGGCCTTTCGCCCCAGGCCGACCACCAGCCTTCGGCGACCCCGTTGATGTACACGGCGAAGACCGCGCCCGCAGCGAGGGCCACGTAGACCACGCGCATCCCCCAATAGAACGGCTCGACGTGCAGCCACGCCCGTGCGCGGGCCCGGGCGCCCTTGGGGCGCCGCGCTTTGACCTCGGCGCGGTGGTTGGCCCACCTTTGGCGCAGCGTGTACTTGCGTGGCGTCGACTCGCGGCGGAATTGTTCCTCGTCTTCGTCGGTGACGGGGCGTTCGGATAGGGGTGGAACCATCATGGTCTCTCAACCTCCACAACGAGGTGTCCTCTGGCACACCACCATCGTCGACAGTGTGCCCTGTTATCACGCAAGACTACGTGCGAAGACAACACATAACAATAAGAATACGTTGTAACTACAGTCGGACATTCTCCCACCTCACCCGCACGAACGTGCACCCACCCCCACAACCAAACCCCCACCTCGTCAAACAACACCAACAACGCCTCGGAGCAAACGAAGCCGCGGAGCGACGGAACAATGAGTTTGAGCTGAGGCGGAAGCGGTGGTTCACAACAACCGAATCGTGTCCGCGTGCTGATCCCGCGTGGGGGCGTGTAGGTGGCGGCGTTTCCAAGTGGGGGCGTGTAGGTGGCGGCGTCTCCGGGTGAGAACATTTCTGCGTGAGGGCGTGCTCGCGAGGGCAGTATGGTGTGCTGTTGAATTGAGTGTGCCTGTGTTCGATTCGTGGATGATCGAAGCGGATCTACTGATGAGGTGGCGCGCAGGGTTCCCCTGTGGATGCGAGCGCATCAAGCCCTCCCCAGGCGCCCCAAGCTCGCACCGATCCGCCAAGTGCCTCCAGTGCCCGGCGGTCTGCAGTGTTCTGCCCGGGCGCGCCTTGGAATGGGCCCTAGCGTCTGTCCGCTGCCACGAACCCCGCCTCCTGCTGTGTCAAACCCGGGAGCGTGGTTCCTTCGACGAGGCCGACGCTGCTCACGTTCGCGGGGGCGTCGCGCTGTCTGGTTTGTGGCTGCGCAAAACGTGGCCTGCAGAGGTAATCCGGCAGCGGGAGTCCAGTATTGTGGGCTGGGCGAGTCTCGAACGATCGTGCGCGAGCACTGTGATGACAAGGGCACGTACTTCCTGGGCGACCGTATTCCCGGAACTCCGGTAGGCCTCGGCTTCGAACCCGACTGGCCTACGCCGCCCGCAGATGGGTTTCGTGCGTGGATGGGGTGGTGGCTGGGGTGTCGTGGTGGCGTGGGGTGAAGGTTGACGTCACTCCTCCAGGGGGCACTCCTTCGTGGCTGTCGGTGCACTGCGCCCATTATTGACGAGGCCTCCTCGGGTTTGTTGGGGGAGACTTCGCGTGCGTTTGCTGGCGGGCGATGGGGTGGCATTCATGCAGATCAGTCAAGTGGATGATTCACGTAGCTGACATGATGGTCATAGTTTGCTTCATTTCGGTCTGACATGTAGTGCTTATGTGAGAATTGTGTAGTTAAGTGTTGAGCTTGTTATGCCTTGATACTGCTTGTAATTAGTGGGATTGATGTTTAGAGTTGTCTGCGTTGTCAAATGTATGGATGATAGTTACTGCATGGACAAAGTTGTCCACGCGCAGGCACAAGTGAAAGTCGAGGAACCATGCGCCGCAACGTTGCACGCATAGGGGTCGTCGCAGCGATCGCCCTGTCCATGAGCGTCGCTACGATGACCGCCCCGTCCACCAGAGCTGAGGACGCCCCCAGCTTGGTCGCGCCCGCCCGATCCAGCGCGGGTCTCATGAATTACGCCATCAACCTCTCTCAGCTTTCCGACGAGAACGCGATGGCGCGCGTCATTGAACTCCTCCCCAGCGTCGGGGGAACCCTCCTGACTCAGTACCCCGGATTGCACACCGTCTTCGCTCAGAGTGAGTCGGCCTCGTTCTCTCCGGACCTGGACGCGGTCCTGAGGGAGCACGGCATCGCGGTCCATTCGATCGGCCCGACCCGCGTGGCCGCGGTTCCCGAGTCCGAGCGGGCGACGGACCAAACTCCGCCGGCGGCCCCCGGCTCGGCGCCAGCAGCGGCGCCCACCGGACTGACGATGCCCGACCCGAACGTCCCTGATCCCGCCCCCACCGCTAACTGGGGAGCCGAGGCCATGGATGCGCGGGGTGCCGCCGAGGTGGAGGTGCCGCGCGCGCCCGTCACCGTCGGCGTCATTGACACGGGTATCGACGCCACGCAGCCCGACCTGGAGGGCCGGGTCGATACGTCCAGGTCCGTGTCCTGTGACGTCAACGGAATCCCCAACGTGGGCGAGGAGGCGTTGCGCTACAACGGTATTCACGGCACGCACATCGCCGGAATCATCGCCGCCAACCACAACGACATCGGTATTGACGGTATCGCGCCGGATGCGACTCTCGTGTCCATCAAGGCCGTCAATGATAAGGGGCGCTTGTACCCGGAGTACCTTGTGTGCGCCTACGACTGGGCCGTGAACCATGGCGTGGACATTGTCCACAATTCCTTCCAGATGGACCCGTGGCGGTTCTGGAAGTCTGACGACCCCGAGCAGGCCGCGGGCATGGAGGCCGCATTGCGCGCGATCTACACTGCGCAGGAGCGCGGGCTCACCGTGTTGTCGGGCGCTGGTGACGATGGCCTGGACCTCGACGAGACGACCGTGGACAGTTCGTCGCCCACGGACTCGACGCCGATCGAGAATCGCAACGTCGAGGGGGCCACGATGGTGCCCGCGATGGTCGGGGGCGTCGCCGTGGTGAGTGCGCTCGAGATGGTGGACCCGGACGCGGAGCCGCTCAGGGCGACCCTGAAGAGAACGGACACCTCCAACTACGGCTTCATGCACGTCGATTTTGCCGCGCCTGGACGGGACATCTACTCGACGTTCCCGAACCTGATGATCCCCTCGAACTACGGGTATATGTCGGGGACGGCGGTCGCTGCCGCGCACGTGAGTGGCGTCGCCGCGCTCGTGAAGTCGACCCACCCCGCGCTGGTGGGCGAGCAGATCGCCGACCTGATGCGCAAGCAGGGGGCCTACGAGTACGGGAGGCTCGCGCGGCCGGCGGATAACCACGAGTATCGAGGCCGTGGCTTCCTGAGCGCGAGGAACGCGGTGGTCTACGATCAGGCGCAGCCGACGCTCGGCATGGTCGAGTACCGCGTGGGCGGGGGAGAGTGGACGAATCTGCGTGACGAGGTGGTTCCCGCCAGTCGCGTGAGTGTGCGCGTGTTGGCGCGCTCGCCCCTGAGCATGTTGAGTGTGGACGTCGCGGGCGTGGCGCAGGCGCATGCGCCCGGTGGCGGCGGCTACTTTGATGAGCCGACGACCGTGACGGTCGAGGACGTGGATCTCGCTTCCCTCATCCCCGAGGGCGAGGAGTACGTGATGGCCCGCGTTCAGGTCAGCGCGCTCGGCGTCAACGCGGACCGGCACGCTGACGATGACGTGAGTCGTTCCGTGTCGTTCACGGTCGCTCGTGACCCGGGCGCTGTGCCCACGCCGGAGCCGGAGCCTGACCCGGGGGAGGGTAGCGGTGTCGTCCCCGTCGACCCCGTTGCGCCAGGCATCATGTCTGTGCCTCGCACGAGCGCGCAGATGCCTCAGAACTATGCGGTGAACCTGGCCGCCGACGCGGATGACGCCACGTTCCAGCGCGCCCTGTACCAGGCCTCGTTGCTGGGTGGAATGGTGTTGGAGTCCTACCCGGCTTTGCACACGTTCTTTGTCCAGTCCTCGTCGGCTGCTTTCGCGATGGACCTGGGGTTCGCGCTGGCGGATTCCGGTATTTCCTTCCATTCGGTGGGTCCGACCCGTCAGGCTCCCGTCGTGGGCAACGAGGCCATCGTGTCCCAGGAGCTGGAGGCGCCCGCCTACCCGAGTGTCGAGGAGAAGCCGCCGGTGCCGGAGGACCCTCACGTGGGCGGTGTTTACCCGACCCCGCCGGATGCGAAGGACTGGCACCTGCAGGCGGTGGGTGCCCTCGACGCGCAGGGCGTGGATGTTATGCGCGCGCCGGTGACGGTGGGCGTCATGGGTGATGGCGTGGATGATACGGTTGGGGACTTGTCAGGGAAGGTTGACCATTCCCTGTCCGTGTCCTGTAACTCTAACGGCATGCCGAATCGGGATCCTGAGGCGTGGCGCTCGGGTCGCGCGGAGGTTGGCACGCAGGCGGCCGGGGTGATTGCCGGCACGGGCGAGGCCAGCGGTGTGCCGGGCGTGAATCCGACGTTGAACGTCGCGGCGATCAACGTGGCGTCGGCGACCACAGGGCAGTATTACCCGGAGTACGTCGTGTGCGGTTTCGTGTGGGCGGCGGATCATGGGATTTCCGTGACGGCGAGCAACTACCTGGTCTCGCCGTGGAAGTACTGGATGCCGGGCGACCCGGAGCAGGCCGCGGGCCTGGAGGCTGTGCGCCGAGGCATCAACTACGCGGCGTCGAAGGACGTCATTAACGTGGTGGACGCCGGGGCCAGTGGCATCGATTTGGATAATCCGCCGAAGACGGATGCGTCCTCGCCGATTGACGCGTGGGCGCCGTTCCAGCGTGACACGCTCGGCGGCGTCATGGCTCCCGCGATGATGCCGAACGCGCTGGCCGTGTCGACGCTGCGCCTGGTGGACCAGGCCGACCCGGGCACGGGGGCGCTCGAGCACGCGTGGACGTCGAACTGGGGTATCACGAATGTTGCTTTCACGGCGCCCGGCGAGAACGTGTTCACGACGAGGCCTACCTGGCTGGGCGGCGAGGCCCGGGTCGCTCGGGACGCGTCGATGGCGGCTCCGGTGGCGGCGAGCGCGATCGCGACGCTGCGGCAGGTGCATCCGGAGATGGGCTCCGCTCAGATCGTGGAGCTGGCTCGCAAGCAGGCGGGTTCCGCGTCGAATTGGGGGCGGCTGGCCGCTCCTGAGGGGGAGCGCGAGTATCGGGGCGCGGGCATGCCAAGCGTCTTGGATGCGGTGTTGAAGGATCAGGCGCGCCCTGTCGTGGGCGAGGTCGAGTACTCGGCGGACGGGTCGACGTGGGCGCCGTTGTCTGGGCAGAGCGTGTCCGGGCGCGTGTCCTTGCGCGTGGGCGTGAGCGGGCCGGTGACGTCGGCTCGCCTGCTGGTGGGCGGCCACGAGGTGGCGACCGTGCAGGGGAGCGGCGAGTTTTCGGGCTCGGGCGTGACGCTGCAGGCCGATGGCGTGGACGTGTCGCATCCCGTGGCGGGTGCGTCGCTGAGCGGCGAGACGACGGTGCGCGTCGAGGCTTTCGGGCGCAATAACGATGCGCGCGCCGACGACGACGCGAGCGCGGAGGTCACGGTGACGGTCGAGGGGTCTGGTTCTGGGGGTTCCTCGGTTGACGAGGCCGGGGCTGGGCGCTGGGTGTACGACCGCTTTGGCAAGTGGTGGCGGTTCACGGACGGGACGTTCCCGGTGAACGTGCGCCTGCGCATCGACGGGAAGGTCTACCGTTTCGACGCGCGCGGATACGTGGTGACCGGCTGGTACCGCGAGGACGACCAGTGGTCCTACTATGGGCGCGACGGCGCTCAAGCGTTCGGGTGGGCGAGGATTCGCGGCACCTGGTACTACTTCGATCCTTCGTCGGGAGCGATGCGCACGGGCTGGCTGACGGAGGGCGGATACACGTACTACCTGTCCCCGTCGGGCGCCATGGTGACGGGCCCGCGCTGGATCGACGGCAAGCACTACGTGTTTGATCGCAACGGACACCTGCTGACATGAGTCGGTAGCCCGACGGATTCCGGCTGACGGATTCCGGCTGACGGATTCCGGCTGGGACGAAACGGGGCCGCGCACGAGAGCTCGTGCGCGGCCCCTCGCGCGTGGGGGGAGGGGAGTTGTTGTCGGTGGTTGCTTCGCTGTCATCTTCGGCAGTGGTGGTGATGGTGGCATGGAAGCCGTGGTGCGACAGATGAATTTCGTATACGATATTCGCTATGAGTGAGCGTCTTCTTCGCGGAGTTCCTGTGACTGATGAGCAGATTCAGGCGTGGGCTGATGAGGCTGAGCGCGGGTATGACCTGGCTGAGTTGCCGGCTCCGCGCCCGGGGCGTCCTCCGGTGGGGAAGGGGCCGGGCGTCGCTGTGACGGTGCGTCTGGATGAGCAGACGTTGAGGGCGTTGATGGAGCGCGCCGCCTTGGAGGGGATTGGTAGTCGTTCTGACGCGATTCGCGCGGCAGTGCGCGAGTGGACCCATGTCGCCTAGGCTTCATGCCAGCGCGCGCAAGCATTTTGAGCGTGACAGGCTCACCGACGAGGCCGTCCTGTACGCGTATGAGCACGCCCTCAATTCACGTCCCCTCGACGATGAGGACGATCCCAGGAGATGGCTCGTGGTGGGTATCGACCAGTCTGGACGTGTTCTCGAGATGGTCGTATTGGTTTTTGATGGTGGCGGCGAGCTGCTCATTCACGCCATGAAGGCTCGTCCGCAATTCCTTGACGAGCTGACGTAGCTCTCTGGTAGCTGCGTGTCCTGGCTGTGGGCTGTTGCCGATGTGGGACGAGGCGCCGCTGGACGCTTCGGTCGTGGCTACTCGGGTCTCTCTCGCGTTGGTGGCCCGCTGGTGTTTCATGGGGTGCGCCTCGTGAAACACTGGTGTTGGTTAGTGGCCTTGTTTTTCTTCCCAGGTGTCGGTGTTGTTGATGACGAGGTGGGATAGGGGGAAGGGGCCTGTTGTTTCGGTGGTGGTGACCAGGCCGTTGATCGTCTGGGTCTCCCCCGTGAAAGGATTCGTGGCCGTCCCGCTCCAGGTGGTGGTGAGGGTGATTTCTCGGTTTTCGTGGGGGTAGGGGCCATCGAGCATGGAGCGCCAGCCTTGGGGCGGGGTGTAGTAGTGGCGGATGAGACGCGGGTCCTTGTTCGGGTCAATGCCCTTCTCCCACGCCAGGCCCGGGGAGGTGGTCACCGTGTTGGGGGTCCCGTCTCCCCAGTTCCACTCGTATTTTGTGGCAGTCAGGGTGATCGTGATGTCGCGGCCCAACAGATTAATCACGTGGGTCTGGGTAGGGTTCGTGACCGAGACGATTGTGGGAATGAATCTGTTCGTATATGACACGTCGGGGGGAAGTTTATGGATTCCGGCCCCGTCGGCGTGGACGGTTGCGGCAGCGCGGCGCAGAATCGTCCGGGTTGAAGGGGGAGTGGACGGCGTCGTATCGCTCGGAGGGGGATCATCGCATCGCACATAGGTTGGAAACATGAGATGACCGGACTCGTAGGATACGGGGTGTTCACAGTGGTAGCCAAAAGCGAAGTCGTTAATTGCGCTCGGCGGCTCCGGCGTCCCCTCCGGCAACGGATCGCCACTACCTGACGGCGACTGATACGTACCTCCATCGGAAGCAGGCGAGTGATTGTTGGCGGCAGCTCCTGGATTGGCGGCTCTATCTCCGGATGTGCCGTTGATATAAGCCGTATCGCCGTCTGTATGACTTCCCATTGTATCCGGTATATCATCCGAGGCGTAGACAGGGAATGGTGTGACGATAATGAAAATGCAGAGTAAAGTAGTGGAAAAGCACTCGTGAATTATGTGATTCTTACTCATTGTCGCTAATGATCCTTCCCTGTAGCTCCTGCCATTTGCCCTCGGACCAAGTCATAATGAACGTCAGGGTTGACTCATAGTGTTTCTTCGAAACGTGAATATTCTGATTTGTGCAGATTGTTCCATCGAATGACTCGATTCGGTACTTTACGAGAATAGTCTGCTCTGGTATATCTGTTCCGTTTGCCTCTAACGGTTCAACAAGGAGAAGGTGTGTAATACGAGATTCCATACCATAGGTCCATCCGTGCGCATATCGCTCATCGATGTCCTTGATATACCCAGTGGCAAACCCTGATGTCGGCGCTGACATCTCCGCGAATGGTTGAGTGTCGCCTGTATTCCAGGCATAGATCAGAAGTGCAAGGTAGTACCTTGCCGCCGCTTCGGCCCCTTCCTCGGTGTTTTCTTTGGCCTCCTCGGGTAGTTGGGGTTTGGTGTAGGTGGATGCTGCGTGTTCGGCGGGGCGTACGAGGACGCCGTCGGGGCCGATTTGGTAGCCGCCGGACATCGCCGCCTCGGTGGAGGCTATGGCGGGTGCGGTGGGTGCGGGCCTGGTGGTGGGCGTGGCGGCTGTGGTGGGTTTGTCGCCCCATGCGGGCCACCAGCCGTTGGTGACCCCGTTGGTGTAGATGGCGTACAAGCCTGCGATGATGAGCAGGGTGATGGAGGTGCGGATGCCCCAGTCCACGATGTCAGCGTCCATCCACGCCCGCACACGAGCCTTCACTCCCGCAGGACGATTGTGTCGTGCCTGCGCCCGGTGGTTGGCCCACCTTTGGCGCAGCGTGTACTTGCGGGGGGTGGATTCGGCTCGGAACTGTTCCTCGTCTTCGTCGGTGACGGGACGCTCCGAGAGGGGTGGAACCATCATGGCCTCTCAACCTCCACAACGAGGTGTCCTCTGGTACACCACCATCGTCGGCAGTGTGCCCTGTTATCACGCAAGAGTACGTGCGGAGACAACGCATAACAATAAGAATACGTTGTAACTACAGTCGGACATTCTCCCACCTCACCCGCACGAACGTGCACCCACCCCCACAACCGAACCCCCACCTCGTCAAACAAGATAATATGTGGGGCTGTGTAATCGACTGATAGGGTTCGATGGTTTGTTCGTTTAGCGGGTGGGTCGATCGGTTTGGGTGTGGTCGGGCGTGGTGTCTCGTGTCTGCTGCGGGTGTGGAGTTGGCTTTGCGCCGGGCGGTTCACGTGTGCGGTGTGGCGTGAGTGGGCATTTTGTGTTCGTGCTCAGGCGCTCCGTGCTTTCTGACGGCGGACGGGCGTGCCTTGTCGCATGCCCGTCTCGCGAGGGTCTTAATGCACCTTTTGGCGCTCGGTAACTTCCGGCGCTGAGACATCTAGAGCTCTGTTGACTGTGTCTGCTCGAAGATTTCTGTGTGCCTCTCGCTACAGGCTGTCGATGGTTGTTTGAAATTGTCGCACGTAATTCCGGCGCTGATCTATCAATGTTTGAATGCAGATCGTTGATATTTCGCGGTTTCTGGTGTCTATCGGTGATGGACCTTAGGGGAATTACGTGCGATATTTTCGGGCGCTCGGTGCTTTCTGACGCGGGCGAGGCTGGCAATCTGGAGGGCCAGGCCTGCGAGCGTCTTAATGCACCTTTTGGCGCTCGGTGCTTTCTGACAGTATATGGCTGAGCTCGACTGGGATGATAAGACGCACGTCTTAATGCAC
This sequence comes from Actinomyces bouchesdurhonensis, assembly GCF_963540955.1. Lineage (NCBI taxonomy): Bacteria > Bacillati > Actinomycetota > Actinomycetes > Actinomycetales > Actinomycetaceae > Actinomyces > Actinomyces bouchesdurhonensis. The sequence continues at coordinate 2,568 of NZ_CAUTSL010000045.1, read as the reverse complement.
CTTTTGGCGCTCGGTGCTTTCTGACCTAAGCGTCATTACCGACCGTGGCCACCCGCTAGAGGTCTTAATGCACCTTTTGGCGCTCGGTGCTTTCTGACTCTCGCCGCCGCCGTATTGGGCAATGTCACGGCGAGTCTTAATGCACCTTTTGGCGCTCGGTGCTTTCTGACCCCAGAATGAGTTGCCTCTCGTCGCTTAACCTCGCAGGGTCTAAATGCACCTTTTGGCGCTCGGTGCTTTCTGACTTTTGCATTTCAACAAGAGACTTGCGCTCCGCTTCAAGGTCTTAATGCACCTTTTGGCGCTCGGTGCTTTCTGACGCCTAACCAACGGCCTGGACCAAGATGTAGAAAACAGTCTTAATGCACCGTTTGGCGCTCGGTGCTTTCTGACGGAGATTTTCGTCACTTTCCTGAAAGAGGCGTTCGCTGAGTCTTAATGCACCGTTTGGCGCTCGGTGCTTTCTGACAGATCAACATAGCAACAACACCCAATGCTACGAATACGTCTTAATGCACCTTTTGGCGCTCGGTGCTTTCTGACCTACATCTTCAAGTGGTACGGCGCAACCACACGCCAGTCTTAATGCACCTTTTGGCGCTCGGTGCTTTCTGACCTACGAAGGAAGTGTTGGCGCGTGAAGCGCGCGAAGCCGAGTCTTAATGCACCTTTTGGCGCTCGGTGCTTTCTGACTGGAGGCACACCCCGTCAGCGGACATCAGTTTTCGCGTCTTAATGCACCTTTTGGCGCTCGGTGCTTTCTGACTAAAAGTCGGTATGCCCGTCACCGTCGTAGCTGGTGGGTCTTAATGCACCTTTTGGCGCTCGGTGCTTTCTGACTTGGACGAATCGAGAGTTGGTATACCGACTCGGTGTCTTAATGCACCTTTTGGCGCTCGGTGCTTTCTGACGCGTCAATCATCTGCGGGCCTCGGCTTCCGCTCTGGCTGGTCTTAATGCACCTTTTGGCGCTCGGTGCTTTCTGACGAAACCCTCCTGGTTCTGCTCGATGCGGCGCACCGCGTGTCTTAATGCACCTTTTGGCGCTCGGTGCTTTCTGACCGACAGCACCGAGGTGTACTCGGGCATCTACGCCCGCGTGTCTTAATGCACCTTTTGGCGCTCGGTGCTTTCTGACTGGTATGGTCGTCACTATCCTGCTTGCCCTGTTCGGGTTGTCTTAATGCACCTTTTGGCGCTCGGTGCTTTCTGACGTCCAGTCTGGACGCAGATGCAGGCGAGCTGAGATACGAGTCTTAATGCACCTTTTGGCGCTCGGTGCTTTCTGACAAAGGATAGGCAGTTGGCAGGTCACGTCGTCAAGGTCTCGTCTTAATGCACCTTTTGGCGCTCGGTGCTTTCTGACATCACGGGAGCAATTTGCGCGACGACCTCGACGCGCTAGGTCTTAATGCACCTTTTGGCGCTCGGTGCTTTCTGACATCACGGGAGCAATTTGCGCGACGACCTCGACGCGCTAGGTCTTAATGCACCTTTTGGCGCTCGGTGCTTTCTGACGCGTCGAGTCCGGGTCGGTGACTCTGTCGGCGACGTCGCGTCTTAATGCACCTTTTGGCGCTCGGTGCTTTCTGACCGCAGGTACCCTCGGCAACCTCAGGGTCATTCCCGACCTGTCTTAATGCACCTTTTGGCGCTCGGTGCTTTCTGACCAACCGCCTCAACCGCATCACCGATTGGACGATCAAGAGTCTTAATGCACCTTTTGGCGCTCGGTGCTTTCTGACAATAACACATGTATACTCGGTAACGCGACAAACATGCTCGTCTTAATGCACCTTTTGGCGCTCGGTGCTTTCTGACCTGTCGCAAAGGAAAACCCCAAGTCTAGCGAGACCCACGTCTTAATGCACCTTTTGGCGCTCGGTGCTTTCTGACGCTATGACGAACTTTCCCATTTGCACTCGTTCGAGGTCTTAATGCACCTTTTGGCGCTCGGTGCTTTCTGACCACGTGGTCGAAATACGGGTCGGGCATGAGGTTATCCGTCTTAATGCACCTTTTGGCGCTCGGTGCTTTCTGACATCTTCGGCCATTTCCTCGTAGTGCTCATAGAGTTGTAGGTCTTAATGCACCTTTTGGCGCTCGGTGCTTTCTGACCTAAGAAAATGGTGTACAAGGCCATGGCCCAGCCGTTCTATGTCTTAATGCACCTTTTGGCGCTCGGTGCTTTCTGACACCAAACACACACACACAGAAAGCGAACGCGAAATGTCTTAATGCACCTTTTGGCGCTCGGTGCTTTCTGACTACAGTGAACTTATCGAGTCGGGTACCGTCATTAGAATGTCTTAATGCACCTTTTGGCGCTCGGTGCTTTCTGACCTAAGAAAGGAGAATCATGGGAAAGTTCAATTCATTCGTCTTAATGCACCTTTTGGCGCTCGGTGCTTTCTGACGTGTACTCGCACTCAACGTAGGCGTCAGTGTCGTAATCGGTCTTAATGCACCTTTTGGCGCTCGGTGCTTTCTGACTTAGGCACGTTAGGCGGAGGGTAGTTTAGTTAGGTTCGGTCTTAATGCACCTTTTGGCGCTCGGTGCTTTCTGAC
>NZ_CAUTSL010000044.1:0-21419 GCF_963540955.1 Actinomyces bouchesdurhonensis | reverse complement strand
CACCAACTGGCCCATTAGGCGTCATCCGCTGATTCACCGGCGTCGTCGTCAAGTCATAACGCGCTAGTTCGGCCGGATCACTGATCGGATTCGACGCGCTCCCTGGCTCACCTGGAGCTGGGGTCGTCCACTCGCTCGAACCTGAACCCGCGACCGTATGCGCGCCCACGGTGGGAACAAGGCCGCCGCCAGCGCGGCGACCATTACCACCGCCGCCACCGCGGCGGCCATTACCGCCACCGCCAGCGCCGCCCTGCTGACCATCATCACCGTGAGACTGCCACGCGTCAGGCACGTAGTCGCCCTTCGGGCTGTAGATAATTTTTTCCTCGGCCAACGCCTCCGTGTTGATCTGATCCAAGATCTCCTTGGCCCGTGCCTCACGTTGCGCGTTCTTCTGTTCTTCTAGAGCGCTAAGGTATGCGTCCGAAGTCGCGTACTTTTCAACTCTTCCATCAGCGAAACTGAGTTTGAGCGGAGGGTCTTGATGGCTCGCGGCAATATCCGAAGCACTGAGCAGGACGGGGCTTAGTTCCCTGCCCCGCGCAGCTTGAGTGTGCATGCTTTCGCGCACCGTCAGGTTGTGGGCCTTGGTCGATTCAATGTTTCCGAGGTGCGTATTGACGTCGGAGATGAAGGAGGACATCCAGGTGTTCGCACCCGTTTGAGTCTGCGACGTGCCCACGGTTTTATCGGAGACGAACGCTTGAGCGTTGCTGTGTGCCGAATCGACCTTGCTGTGGGCGTTGCCGACCTGCGCATTCTCGGTCCGGTCTTCGCCTCCCAGGGGCTGGCGAGGCATGTCAAGCAGTTCCTTGAGCTTGTTATAGTTCGGTGAATCAACCAAGGCACGACCTCGCATCTGTTCAACATCACTGATATATGACGGGTGAGAACGCTCCCGTGGTGGGGACGCTCTCGATGTAGCGTCAGTCTAACCGCACCGGGACACGAAAGTCTAACGCCTTGAAAATCTTGCCTTGACAGAGCTATGCTTCGTGTCACACCGATACGCGTCGACGCGAAGGCGCAGGGGAGTGCCCGCCGCCCACACCTGATACGTCACAGCGACGTGGGGTGGAGTGCGGTCGCACCATTCGCGTCAAAGCACGTGGGAAGGAACAATGGAGCCATGGCAGATGAACGTGACTCCAAGGAACTCCAGTCGGGCACGCTGGTCATCGGGTTGGGCCGTTTCGGTTCGGCTGTTGCAGTGACGCAGGACCAGCTGGGATACGAGATCTTGGCGGTCGAAAAGAACCCCTCGCGCGTGCAGGCCTTCGCGGGACGTTTCCCACTGGTCGAGGCCGATGCCACCTCGAAGGATGCACTCGAGCAGCTCGGAGCGCGCGAGTTCCGAAGCGCGGTTGTCGGCGTGGGATCCTCGCTCGAAGCCGCCGTGCTCATCACCGCCAACCTTGTCGACATGGGTATTTCCTCTATCTGGGTCAAGGCGACATCCTCTCAGCACGGGCGCATCCTGCGCCGTGTGGGCGCCCACCACGTCGTCTACCCTGACCTGGATGCCGGCAAGCGTACGGCGCACCTGGTGGGTGGTCGCATGGTCGACTACATTGAAATGGAGAAGGATGGTTTCTCCATCATGAAGCTGCGCCCGCCCAAGGAGGTGCACGGCTTTTCGCTCGACGAGTTAGACCTGCGAGGCCGCTACGGCGTCAACGTGCTGGCGATTCGCCGCCCCAAGCAGCGTTTCGAGTATGCGGACTCCCAGACGCGCATCAACGCCGACGACGAGATCATCGTGTCGGGCGATTCGCACCTGTTGGAGTACTTCGCGAACAGGCCCTGAGGCATCCCGTGTCTTCCGCACCCAACCAGCCACGGCCTCGTGACCGGGACATGTCGCTCACGGGGATTCCGTACGCGCCCACTCGCTTCGTTCAGCTTTTGACGCCTCGCCGCGCGAGCGCATACCTGCGCAACGCGACGGAGGGTGGCTTTAGCCGGGCGTACGTCCAGGGGTTCTTCGTCCAGGAGGAGGCACTTGCGCAGTGCCTCACCGCGTCCGCTGTCCTGGGGGTGATGGACGTCGGCTGGCTTAGCGAGCGCGGTCGCCTCGCTTCCTTCCGGGGGCCACTCCCCGATGCGTCGGACCAGCTCTCACCCGGTACGGTGGCGACGTGTTCGGGCAGCGGCGCCTCCTGCGTTTATGTTCTGTGCTTCGACGTTGCTTCGGACCTCGAGGCCACCCTCACCCACCAGGATCCGCCCGGCCACTCCCCCGCATCGGGCGCATGGTGGCATTCGGGCGAACCGATGGCGATCCTGCCCGGCGCCCGCATCGAAGCGATCGACGAGGACGGGCACCGGCGCGTGCTCGCACACTGGAACGCGGAGACGAACGGGCTGTGGCACTGGGGAGGGCTGGGCGAGCCTGGGAGTTTCTCCACGCTCGCGACTATCTTCGAACGCACCTTTTCACGAGGCCGTGGCTGGGTTCCGATTCGTCCACTCGACTCGCGCCGAGGCCTGGTCCACGCTGCCGACCGCAGGATCTTGCGCTTCCTGCTCGGCGATGCCCTGATCCAGTCGGGTGCGGGGGTCGCCGCGTGGGGTATCGTCGACCTCGCGGCCTCAGACACGCTGGTGTGCACGACCCACGTGTCGTACTGGGGTGTTGTGGGCGTTCTGACGGGGTTCCATCCTGACGGCGCTGGCAACACCCTGGCGTCACTGACTGCCCACGTGCCGTGGAGTCCTGCGGTGGAGCAGGCAGGCATGTGGGGCGATGAGATGGGTGGATTCCACGCCGACATTCCGTTGGAGGAGACGGGGCCCTTCGCTCACGAGTCCGTCGTGGCCCCTACGCGCTCGCCCTCCACCCCGCTGGAGGAGCTTCCTATCCCCTGGGGAGCCGCGCGCCAGGAACGCTGGCATGGGGATTTCATTGAGCTCCCCTCGGGAACGCGCGCTCCCGTCGTCGTTACGGAGGATGGGAGGGTCCACGCCGAGGCACCGGATCCTCGCTCGGTTGGGGTGCTCTTCCCGGGTCCATCCTCGTATGTCTGTGGTCCCGGATCGAACGTGTGGGTGGACATCACCGATCAGGGCGGTGTCCTCCTCGAAGCGACCACCACCGGACAGATCTTCGGTGTGAAGCGCCTCACCGCGACCATCATCGGAGAGTCGCGTGACGAATGGCATTACCACACGCCTTCGCTGGTGCGCAGCGTCGAGGCGACGTCGCGCCCGCCCCACTGGGCCGCGAAGACGCTCGTGACGCATGTTCGCGACAGGCTGACGCTACGCCCACCCGCCTGACCAGACAGACGTGATGCTCCACCGGGGGGTGTTGCAGTGACCGTATCGTGAGAGCAGCCTCCCACCATCGCGTATGATGAAACGTTCCCGACACTGGAGATAACTCATGCGTACCGCCGCCTCTCGTCGCGTCCTCGCGACGACCGCGACCCTGCTCGTCGCCACTACACTTGTCGCAGGCTGCAGGCCCTTTCGTATCCGCGGCCATCGTTCCTCGCGTCCGGGCCCCACGGCGACCACCCAGGCTGGCTCCGCCACCCAGGCTGGCTCCGCCGCCGAGATTTCCAACCTGCCTAATATTCCCGTCGGACAGAAGAATCAGCTCGTCGACGAGTACAACAACGCTCAACGCCAGCAGAAGAGCAGCATCATCGACAAGGCGCGGGCGCTCAATAACATGGTGGGTGCGCAGCTGGTGGCTACCTCGCCCGTCACGATCAACCAGCAGCGCTTCTCTCTGAGCACCAACGGAACGATCTCCGTGAATAAGAATGACAAGGTCTACCAGATGATGTCCGCGACCGACTTCTGGCGCCTCGGATCGGACACGTACGACCTGTGCGTGGACCGAGACTGCGCATACTATTCGTCGTGGACCGTGCAGGTGGAAGGCAGCGGCAACACTCTGACCTACGTGTGGACGATGAAAATCGACGGGCCTGAACAGCCGACGGCCCCTATCGTCCGCCGTTTCCAGGTCTCCGCGTGATGGAACCAGCCAGATGAGAGCCTTCGGGCGCGACGAGGAGCGATCGACAACCGGTAAGGCGCCCGGCCCTCAGCGAGTGTAGGAGGGCCAGGCGCCATTGTATCTGCTGCTATTTCCTGTGGTAGCGAGGACTCGTGCCAAGGTGGGTTGGATAGCTGTGGCGCCCACTGAAGGCTATTGATTCGTCGAAGCCTCGATACTCGTAGTCGCCGTCCGCGTAGATTTGACTAGGATCCGCCACGCCGTCCGCATAATCGAGCACATCTTGGCGGGTTGGGGTGGAATTGTAGCCCTTGTTCATGAAGGGGTTCTGGTCCGGGTAGCTCATCGGACTGGTCGTCATCAGCGCGTAGGTGTTGAGTGCACCGTAGCCCGTGAATGGGTTCCAGCTGTTGCCGTCACTGCCCACGCCCGTGTGTGTCAGCCCCTGCATGATCTGGTTGCCTGTCGCGTTCGGCCAGCGTTGTTTCGCCAGCGCTAAGGACCCCGCAACCGTCGGTGACGCGAACGATGTTCCCCACCAATTCCACAGTTCATCGGTAACGCCTCTGCGAGCGTACGGACGCCCCAGGGCAGCGGTGGACACGTAGTTGCCATAGTTCGAGTAGTCGGACATGGAACCGTTGGTCTCGATTGCACTCACGCCGATCACGCCGCTCATGCGCGCGAGCGTATCCGGGTAATCGTAGGTCGCTTCGTTGCCCATTGAGACGACGACGGGGACTTGCCGCACAATCGCGCGGGCGAGGGCCCAGCGCATCACGTCATAGTCCCCTGGATACGAGGAGGAGATTGAGATGACATCCACGCCGTCATTCAAGGCGTACTCAATGAGGAGCGCCGCATCCGACTTGCCGCGTGTCCAGTCACCGATCGCGCAATCCGCCTCAGTGGACTCTCCTTTGAATGACAGCGTGTAACTGTAGAGCGCCGCGTCAGGAGCGACACCGAAGGCGGGGGAAACGAGAACTTGAGCGATGACCGACCCATGATCCCAATGGTTGTCCGTCGAGTTAACCGTGCAGCGGCTCATGTTGTGAATATTCGCGCCGTTGAGTTCGGGGATGTTCGTGTTGATGGGGCCGTCGATGAGGCCGATCGTGACCCCGGCACCCCGATAGCCCGCGTTGTGAATGGAGTCGAGGGAGTAGTACGAGTAGTACTCCTGTTCACCTGCGGTAATGCCTGCGGCCCGGGCAGCAGGTGCGGGGACCATCAGGGCAGTTACCGCGAGCGCACCGGTAACTCCGACGCCCAGGGTCCGTCGCATCAGGCGCGTCATGTCACGGGTCATGTCAGTATCCTTTCGCCGCACACCACACGGCGCGACCAACCATTCTACCATTCGGTCACGTGTTGGTACAAGATTCCGCTCCCTTCCCTCCACGCGCACTGGAACCGCAGATGAGCCAGGGGCGCGTTACCGTGGGTGCATGGCGAAAGAGAAGATCACCTACCGCTGCTCCGAGTGTGGATGGTCCTCCCCCAAGTGGGTTGGGCAGTGCCGCGAGTGCGGGGCGTGGGGCACGGTCGACCAGACGGGCGAGGCCTCGGGCACCCCGCGCGCGTCAGCGACGGTGCCTCGCCGCCCGGCCTTGCCGATCGGCGACGTGAACGGGGAACGGGCTTCGTCGCGCTCAACGGGCGTGGGTGAGCTGGACCGAGTCCTCGGTGGTGGCATTGTTCCTGGCGCGGTCATCCTCTTGGCCGGCGAACCCGGCGTCGGCAAGTCGACGCTGCTGCTGGACGTAGCCGCAAAGGCAGCGCGCACGGCAGCGGCCGGCGGGCGCGGACCCGTCCTGTATGTGACGGGTGAGGAGTCGGCGGCGCAGGTGCGCGGGCGCGCTGAGAGGATTGGTGCCCTGGAACCGAACCTGCTGATCGCCGATGAGACGGATCTCGGAGTCGTCCTTGGGCACGTCGAGGCCGTGGGTCCGTCCCTGCTCGTCGTGGACTCGGTGCAGACCATCTTCTCCACGCAGGTCGAGGGCGGGGCGGGCGGCGTCGCCCAGGTGCGGGCTGTCGCCGGTTCCCTTATCCGGGTCGCGAAAGAATCCGATTTGCCGACCCTGCTGGTCGGGCACGTCACGAAGGACGGCGGTATCGCGGGTCCGCGTATCCTCGAGCATCTCGTGGATGTTGTCTGTCAGTTCGAAGGCGACCGGCATTCGCGCCTGCGCCTGTTGCGCGCGGTGAAGAACCGCTACGGTCCCACGGACGAGGTCGGTTGTTTCGAGTTGACTGACTTCGGGATCGACGGCCTCGCTGATCCTTCTGGGCTCTTCCTGTCGCGCACGACGCGGGGTGTGCCCGGCACGTGCGCAGCCGTCTCTTTGGAGGGGCGTCGTCCCCTGCCCACCGAGATCCAGTCCCTGGTCGCCCCCTCCTCCGGTGGTTCCCCCCGGCGCACCACGTCGGGCGTGGACCATGCGCGCGTTGCCATGGTTCTGGCGGTCCTGCAGGCCCGCATCGGAGCTGACACCTCGGGAGCGGACGTGTATGTGTCCACGGTCGGTGGCGCGCGCACCGTCGAACCCGCAATCGACCTGGCGATGGCCATCTCCATCGTTTCTTCACTCAAGGGCGTTCCCCCGCGCCCCGACCTCGTCGCGGTCGGCGAAATTTCGCTGACGGGTGAGATTCGTGCCTGCACGGGCGCCCGGCGCAGGCTCGCGGAAGCCGCCCGCCTGGGCTTTTCCACCGCCATCGTCCCAGCCCAGGGCAGTGAGGACCTTGCCCGCGTGGACGGCATCACCGTGTTCACTGTCTCTGATTTAGCGACGGCAATTCGCGTCGCATTCCCCACGGACTCGCAATAATAGAGAGCGAAGCTACTCGATTGGGAGGGAAGCATATTGACGTCCGACGCAGCGATCCTACGAGAAGCACTGCGCGCAGTCGCGCCCGGTACGCCTCTCCGTGAAGGACTGGAACGCATCCAGCGCTCCCACACGGGTGCTCTCATCGTCCTGGGCTACACGCCCGACATTCAAGCAATGTGCTCAGGGGGCTTCGACCTCGACATCGCCTTCACGGCTGCGCGCCTGCGCGAACTGTGCAAAATGGACGGCGCCGTCATCATTGACCCCGACCTGTGGCGTATTCGCAAGGCGAACGTTCAGCTCTTCCCCGACCCCACGATTCCCACCGACGAATCCGGTATGCGTCACCGCACTGCCCAGCGCACCGCGCGCCAAACGCACTTGCCGGTCCTGTCCCTGTCGGCATCGATGCGTATGATTTCGATCTACGTGGGGACGGAGCACCGCCTGGTCGAAGAACCCGAGGCTCTCCTGTCGCGCGCCAACCTGGCCGTGGACACCCTGGACCGTTACAGCCAGCGCCTCGACGAGGTCCTCCAGACCCTCACCATCCTCGAAATGCGCGACAGCGCAACCGTGCGCGACGTCGCCACTGTCATGCAGCGCATGGAGATGATCCGGCGCATCACCTCCGAGATCACCGAATACCTGGAGGAGCTCGGCTCCGAGGGGCGCCTCCTCGCCCTTCAGGTCGAGGATCTCGTGCGCGGTTCCGCCTCCGAGCGTGCTCTCGTCATGCGCGACTACATCCGCGACCCCGAGGACGTCGCCCGCGTCGAAGCAGAACTCTCCTCCCTCGGCTCCGAACGTATCGTCGACCTGACCGCTATCGCGAACATCCTAGGCTTGGACGTGTACGAGGTCGCTGACCTGGACCGCGAAATCACGCCCCGGGGTGTGCGCGCCCTGTCCTTGGTGCCCCACCTGTCCTGGAACGCCATCAAGGCGGTTTCCGCGCACTTTGCCACGCTCACGCAGCTGCGCGCCGCGAGCGTCGCCGACATCGAAGTCATCGACGGGGTTGGCCACTATCGCGCCCAGCTGATCGCCGAAAGCCTCGCCCACCAGGCGCAGGCGGTCGGCACGGGCGTCGTCGGCTGGTAGCGGATGCGTCACCTGCTGAGCGCGCGTAGCTATCCGCTGTCCGCCGGGTGAGACACCGACCGGCGCACCCTCAATGGTCCCGTGCGACAGTGTGCTACCCCGGCCTCGTCAGTGCGTCTGGCGCACGCCCGACTGCGCGGCGGTCGTCTCGCCGGACTGTGCGCCGGATTGTGCGCCCGACTGTGGACGAGGCGGGGATGTAACGTCGGCCACAGCCGAGCTAACCTCGCGCCCTGCCCTGGTCACGGTGACCTTGTAGGTACCCGTCGAAGCGACGCTGGCGCCGCCCGCAGGCTCCGTACAGCCATCCACATAGACGTGGCCGTCCCAGACCAGCGACCCGGTCCACGACCCGCCCGGACGCACGAGCAGCGTCATCGCCGAGCTTTCGTCCTGCGTGCAACGCGCTGAATCGTACACCTGATGGCCGCCGCTGCTCACGAGCAGGGCATAGTTCGACAGGGAGGTCGAGCAGGCGACGGATCCCTTGTTCTGAAGGGTCACGGACACGGGCATCGGTGAACCGGATGCGGCCTCGGAGGCGGCGACACTCACGGTGACGTCACGATCCAGGCAGGCGGGGATCTCAATCACCGTGCCGTCTGTCAGAAGGCCATCCGCGGTGGCTTGTTGACCGCGCGCAAGCGTGTAACCCGAAGAGTCGACCGTGTCGGATTGGGTGGACTGTGCGCTCGACTGCGAGGTTGGTTCAGGACTCACCGCTGCGATGACCGCTCCTGCGAGCGCAACGATGCCCCACACGAGGAGGGCAACGATGAGAAGGAGACCCAGGCCCGTGATGATGCGGCGTGGCCACAGGTTCACCGGTGGGCGGGTACCTCCCCCCGACGAGGTGTCCTTCGAGCCTCGCTCGGCAGATGACGTGGAACGCCCACTCCTGCCAGACGAGGTGGATGAGCGCATCGATGTGGCCCTGCCAGCTGCACGAGAGGTGCGCTCAGTTGCACGCCCCGAAGTGCTTCCCGACGGGGTGCGCCGGGAGGAGGAACGCCTGGGGGAATTCTTACGCTGGTCAGCCACGCCTCCACGATACCGGGCCAACCATTGCCGACACGCCTAACGCTCGGGGTACGCGTCACTTTCGCGGGTACAAGCCGCCGCGCGCGAGAGCTGCCATCGTCATAACACCCGTTGGGCCGGCTCGTCGGCGACGCTCAGGCCGCCGCGTTGCGCTTATGGGAACTGGCACCGTCGTCGTCGGGAGTGATGACGCACCAGCGTTCGACGACGAGCGCGATGATCACCCACACGATACCCACCAGCGCGCTGACGCCGGAACCGATCGCATTGGACACCATCGCGGCGGCCTGCAACTGCATGAGGGACACGGCCATGACACCGATGAGGATGCCGGTCAGGCCGGCACCGACCAGGGCACAGGTCCGCGCGAACACGGCGACGCGCATGGCGCCGATCGCGTCGATCCACGTGTCTTTCCCCGCGCGTAGGCGACGCACGGCGATGCCGGACCAGACGAGTGCGGCCGTGGCGAGTGCGAACACGACGCCGGGACCTGGCGTGACGATCATGGGGGTGCCGCCCGCGCGCATGTGCGCGAAGAAACCGAGAAAGCTCAGGGCGGCACAGGCGGCGCCGACCAGGAGCACCCAGGTGATCGCCAACGGTTTCATTTAGTGCCTCTTGACGATAGGGATCGCACCCGTCATCGTGGGACGCACGACGACGCGGCGCAGGATTCCGGTCTTCGTGGCCTCATCTTCGGGGATCGGGCCGACCGGGGTGTTCTCGGGCAGGCCGGGCGCTAAGATCGTGCTCTTGCCGTCGGCGTGAACGGTTGGTGCGGGAGGCTCGTCTTCATGGCCGAGGCCGCTGCGGTCGTCGACGACGCGCACGTCGTGGGCGGCACCGACGGAGAAGTTCCAGTCGGGTAGCTTAATGTCGGCGCGCGTGTCGGAGCGTTTATGCTGGAAAACGGGTGCCCACCTGGGCTTCTCTTCACCGGTGGGCGTGTATGTGCCCGAACCAATTGTGCGTGTCATGCGCCCGGCCGGCGAGTCGGCGGGGACAGATGAGACGGGGTGCCACGCGGGCTTTGACGAGGCCTTGGATGCCTGTTCGGTGTCGCGCGAGTCATCCGTGGGCTGGGCGTCGTCCGCGGGTTGGGCGGGCTGTGCCGGGGCGTTGTCCTCGTCGTGCGGTGCGGGCACGGCATCAGGTGCGGGAATCGGTGCGACGACTCCCGCGGATCCCGTGTCGGCGTCCTTGTCCAGCGGCGTGCCCTGGTCTTCGGCTTGGGCGATGCTGGCTGCGCGCTGCGCGGGGGTCGCGGGCTGCGCAACGGGCGGCGGACAATCCTCGGTGTCCTCACTGCTCTCGGTGTCCTCAGTGACGGGCGCGGCTTCGGGGCGTTCGATCCCCATGGAGCGGGACATGTCTTCGCCGACGTCGGTGAAGGCCCAGCGGTTCCACACACTGTTCCAAGTGGCCGAGTTACCAGCGTGCGCGCCGCTGGCGTTCGCCTGCTCACCTGCCGCACGCACCTGCTCGGCGGGGCCGTCAGGGGCGGGGGCATCTCCGAAGGGTTCACCGTCTCGGGTGACCAGGTCTGTCACCTGGCTGATTTCGCCGGTGAGAGTTTCGAGGAGCTCGCGCATGTCGGCGCTGGCCTTCTCGGCGCGCTGTGCCAGCAGCTGGTCAGAGTCAGCCATGACGGCTGAAGGGTCTTCGAGCCAGTCGTCGACGGCGTCGATGATGCCCTCACGGTCGGGCGTTGTGGCGAGCAGGTCACACACGCGGCCGACACCTTCGAGGACGGCATTGGGGTCGCACAGGAGCCAGGGGGCCAGCACGAAGGCACGTTCTTTGGCGCGTGGGTGCGGCAGCGTAAGGAGAGGGTCGGAGGAGGCCAGGCCCTCAACCTGGATGATGTCAATGTCGACGCTGCGCGCCCCCCAGCGCTCGTGGCGTTCGCGGCCGAGCTCGCGTTCGATGCGGCTGGTCTGGGCGAAGAGCTCGTCGGGGGTCGCGATGGCGGAACCCAAGACGACGGCGTTCCAGTAGTCGGGTTGGGGCGCCTGGCCGGGGGCGAGCACCGGCTTCGTGCGCATGATCGGCGAGACGTCCTCGATTTGGAAGCCTTCCATGTAGGACAGGGCTTCGACGGTGTGCATGAGCGTGACCGGGACGTCGCCGAGGTTACCGCCGATAGCCAAGACGACGCGGCGGGCACGCAGGTGCGCGGGCAGGGAGGAGTCGTCCTGGCGGGGGGCGGCGTGTTCGCCGCGGCGCCTGCGTGAGGGCGCCGCTTGCTTCTGCTGGGCGGGGCTGGGCGCCTGTGCGCGACCGTAGGTCTCAATTTCGCCTGTGAGAACAGAACCGTCCTCGGCCTCGTAAATGCCTTTCAGGGATAGGGCGAGCGGCAGGGCACCGGTTTCACCGGCGCGTATGGTGACGGACACATCTGAGAAGGGGTGTGCAATGGGCGCGTCAGGCTTGTGGACGGTGACCTCGGTTCCAACAACGCCCTCGTGGCTCATGACGCGCGATGCGATGGCTTCTGCGAGTGTTTCGATGAGGCCGACGGCGTTGCCGGTCAGGACCGCCATGGTCTCGTCGGCGATGTCGGCGTAGGAGACGGTGGCGGCGATGTCGTCGGTCGCGCCCGCGGTTTCGACCCACATGATGACGTCGGCGTAAAAGCGCTGCTCCTGGCTGCGCTCGAAGTCGTAGACGCCGTGGTTGGCCAGCGCCCCCAGTCCCTTGAGGGCGATCATGACGCGCCTGCTACTCACCGTCGTTCTCCTTTCGAGCGATGGCTGCCGCGGTGGCCGCCACGTCGTGGACCCGCACGGCCCACGCGCCTGCTCGGACGGCGTAGGCAGCGATGGCTGCGCTGTCGGTGTCGACGTCGCCTCCGAGGGCCTTGACGAAACGCTTACGCGACGCTCCGATGAGTACAGGGTACCCGCAGGAGGTCAGTCGGGGTAGTTCCTCTAGAATCTGCCAGCACTGATCGTTCGTCAGCGAGAAGCCGAGGCCCGGGTCGACAACAATTTTATCAGGTGCCACACCCGCATCACGAGCGGCGTTCACCTGCGAACTGATTCGATCAATGATCGTCCCCACGAGGTCATCCCCATAGTCGAAGGACTCCCCTGGCATCCCAGGCAGCGCCCGGTAGTGCTGCACCACGTAGGCACACCCCGTGGCCGCAACCGTCTCATTCATCTGCGGATCCCAGCGACCGCCGCTCACATCGTTAATGATCGCCGCACCCGCCTCGGCGGCAGCTCGCGCCGTCGAGGCATGCAGCGTATCGACAGACACGATGATGCCCTCGCTCGCCAAAGCCGCAACGACGGCCCCGATGCGCTCCCACTCCTGCTGCGCACTAATGCGCGTCGAGTTCGGTCGCGTCGATTCCCCGCCCACGTCAATCAGGTCGGCGCCGGCCCCCACCATGGCGCGCGCATGCGCGAGCGCCGCGCCCGTATCCAGGTAACGGCCACCATCCGAAAAGGAATCGGGGGTGACGTTGAGGATACCCATGATCGCCGCCCGTCCGTTGGGAAGCGTCAGCGAACCCGGAAGGTTTAGAGAGGGCACAACAGGGGACGAGGCCGGGGCCGCGGGCAGGGGAAGCATCGTCATATCATCGGCTCCCAGAGAGAACAAGTGCCATCATTTCAGCGCGCGTTGCACCGTCGCTCATGATGCCGCGCAGCGCACTGGTCACGGTCGACGAACCTGGCTTGGAGATGCCACGCATCGACATGCACATGTGCTCCGCCTCGATGACGACGATGACTCCCTGAGGATTCAACACCTCGTCGATGGCGTCAGCGACCTGGGCGGTGAGCCGCTCCTGCACCTGAGGGCGACGGGCGTAGCCCTCTACGAGGCGAGCCAGCTTCGACAGGCCCGTCACGACACCGCCGCGCGGAATGTATCCCACATGCGCGCGCCCGTAGAAGGGCAGCAGGTGATGCTCGCACACCGAATGGAAGGTAATGTCGCGGACCAGGACCAGCTCGTCGGTGCCCGCATGGAACTGCGTACGCAGGTGCTCTCGCGGGTCCTCGGCCAGACCGGCGCACATTTCGCGCCACGCGCGAGCCATGCGATCGGGGGTGCCGATCAGGCCTTCGCGTTCGGGATCCTCGCCGATAGCGACCAGCAGGTCACGCGACGCCTTCTCCACGGCTGCAGCATCGTAGGTCACGCTTGCTCCTCGGAATTGCTCGCCGGCGCATCGAAGGCATCTGAGGTGGCCTCGGCTGAGTTCAGGCCGACCGGGTTGCCCAGGCGGGCGCCGGGCACGGCCGCGTCGGACTGATAGTTCCATACGGGGCGCTTAGGTGCCTTGACGACGTCCTTGAAAATCTCGGCGAGCTGGGCTTCGTCGAGGGTCTCCTCCTCGAGGAGGCGGGCAGCCAGCGTATCCAGGACGGCGCGGTTAGTCGTGAGAATCTCCCACGCCTCACGCATCGCATTGTCCAGGAGGCGACGAACCTCCTCGTCGATGATCGCGGCGGTCTCGTCGGAGAACGAACGCGGCGCGTCGCCGCTGCCGTGACCAAAGGCCTCGGTGTCGGTGTCTCCCAGCTTAACCATGCCGATACGATCGCTCATACCGTAATCGGTAACCATCGCTCGGGCTGTCTTCGTAGCCTGCGAAATGTCGTTGGCGGGGCCTGTCGAAGGGTCGCGGAACACGATTTCTTCAGCGACGCGTCCTCCCATGCCGTACACCAAATCGTCGAGGAGCTGGTTGCGGGTCTTGTTGAAACGGTCCTCAGTGGGCATGACCATCGTGTACCCCAGCGCACGCCCGCGCGGCAGAATCGTCACCTTGGTGACCGGGTCAGTGTAGTTCAGGGCGGCGGCGGCCAGCGCGTGACCGCCCTCATGGTAGGCGGTGACGGCCTTGTCATGGTCATTCATGACGCGCGTGCGCTTCTGCGGGCCTGCAATGACGCGGTCAATAGCTTCGTCGATGGCTCGCTCGTCAATGAACTGCATGTTGGAACGAGCGGTCAGAAGCGCGGCTTCGTTAAGGACGTTCGCCAAGTCCGCACCCGTGAAGCCGGGAGTACGCTTAGCGATCTGACGCAAATTCACCTGTTGGGTGAGCGGCTTGCCCTGCGCGTGCACCTTCAGGATCGCTTCGCGCCCCTTCAAGTCCGGGGCCTCAACCGCGATCTGGCGGTCAAAACGGCCCGGGCGCAGCAGCGCCGGGTCCAGAATGTCAGGGCGGTTAGTCGCGGCAATCAAGATAATGTTGGCGCGCTCGTCGAAGCCGTCCATCTCCACCAGGAGCTGGTTGAGGGTCTGTTCACGCTCGTCGTTGCCGCCGCCGATACCGCTGCCGCGGTGACGACCAACGGCGTCAATCTCGTCGACGAAAATGATGGCCGGCGCGTTCTTCTTCGCGCGTTCAAAAAGTTCGCGCACGCGCGAGGCACCTACACCCACGTACAGCTCCATGAACTCTGAACCGGAGATCGAGAAGAACGGGGCTTTCGCCTCGCCCGCAACAGCCTTGGCAAGCAGGGTCTTACCCGTTCCAGGAGGGCCGTACAGCAGGACGCCGCGCGGAATTCGCGCACCCACCTTGTGGAACTTATCGGGGGAAGCTAAGAATTCGCGGATCTCCTCAAGCTCCTCCACGGCCTCGTCTTCACCGGCGACATCCGCGAAAGTCACCTCTGGGCGCTCCTGGTTGAATTCCTTTGCGCGCGACGCCGTGAAGCCGCCCATCATCCGCGAACCCGACATGGAACGCATGATGAAGTAGAAGGCACCCATGAGGACCAGCAGCGGAACGAGGAGTTGAACCATTGCTCCCAAGGCGCTGGACTGGGGACGCACAGCGTTCCAACCCTTGGCGGGGGCCTGGGCTGCCACAGTGTCCAAGATGTCCTTCGTCTGAACGTAGGAGTACGTGAAGTAGACGTTTTTACCCAGGTTGGCCGCCGGATCATCCGCGCCGGTGCTGGCGTGTTGGTAGTCCTCGTTCAGCGTCAGATTCACCTGCTGAGTGCCCTCGTTCAGCACGACCTTCTCGACCGTGGTCCCAGCGATGAGCGCCATACCTTCGGACGTGGAGATCGAACGAGGCTGGAAGGCCTGCCAGAGGAACCACCCGCCCGCCAACAGGACAACGAGGGGGATCGCCACCCACGCCAAACTCGGGCGCTTATTCTTCGTCTTATCGTTCACGTATGTCCCTTATCAGGTTCCGTTGCGGTCAGTTGTTGTAGACGTGGGGCTGGAGCGTCCCAACGAAGGGCAAGTTGCGATATTTTTCCGCATAGTCCAAGCCGTAGCCGACGACGAACTCGTCGGGAATGTCAAAGCCCACGTAGGCCACGTCGATGTCTACCTTCGCGGCGGCAGGCTTGCGCATCGCGGTCGCGATCTTCACGGAGGCGGCGCCTCGTCCACTGAGGTTCGCCTGCAGCCAGGACAGTGTCAGGCCAGAATCGATGATGTCCTCGACGATCAGCACGTGACGCCCAGCCACATCCTGGTCGAGGTCCTTCAGGATACGCACGACACCCGAACTTTTCGTCCCAGATCCGTAGGAAGAGACGGCCATCCAGTCCATTTCAAGGGGCGTGTGCAGCTTGCGCGACAGGTCTGCCATAACCATAACGGCGCCGCGCAGAACACCAACAATGAGTATTTCCTGACCGGCGTAGTCGCGGTCAATCTGCTCGGCCATCTCGCCGAGCCGACGGTCCATGTCCTCGGCGGTGACGAGGATTTCCTTCAGATCGTTTCCCATGTCGGTGACATCCACCGTGTCCTCTTTTCGTATCGTTGCTCCGCGAGCGGTTGCACTATAAGCGTGCCATAAAAACGCGCGTGCGCGCAGGGAAGGCAGGCATTCTCACTGTGAGCGCAACGCAGCGGGCATGCCGCGGCTCGCTTCGATGAGAATCGTCGCCTCATTGCCGTCGCCCACACGCGTGGCCACTCCGCCGGGAAGAAGGATCGGCCCCTGGCCCCTCCAGGCGGTGACCAGGCGATCCAGGGCGTCAACGTGCACGCTGGCCAGGGTACGCACCCCGGCCTCGCGGGCCGCCCGACGCAGGGCGCGCGTGCGCACGGCTGCGGGTAAAACACGCAGGTCGTCCACCCGCAGGGACGAGGCCCCATTCCCCCTCCGGGCACGAACCGCGGTGGCGACGAGTTCACTCGCCCAGCCATTGAGAGCGTCATCGTCGAGCGCGCACAGGGCGGCTGTGCGCGCCAGAGCCGGCACGGGGTCGACCCCGAGGGCCGAGGCCAGGGCTGGGATAGCGCCGTGGCGCACGGCGGCGCGGCGCAGGGCTGAGCCGTCGGCAGCACGCCACGGCCCATCGGGGGCGTTAGTCGGATCCTCAACGGGGGTCAGGCCGACCTGCGCACACGCGCCCGCCGTGTCTGATCGACGCAGCCCCAACAGTGGCCGCAGCCACGTGACACCATCCTCGTCGCGACGCTGGGGAGCGATCGCGCGCAACGACGACGGTCCGGAGCCTCGCGCGAGGCGCAACAGCACGGTCTCCGCCTGGTCATCCATCGTGTGCCCCAGTAACACGGGTGCCCCCTCACGCAACGCGACAGCGCGCAGGGCACCAATCCTGGCATCGCGAGCCGAGGCCTCGGGACCCCCCACGCCCGACACGCTCACCGCTTCGACGAGGGCGCGCGCACCGAGGGACCGGGCACGCTGGGCGACCAGGCGGGCTTCCTGCCCGCTCCCCGGGCGCAGCCCGTGGTCGACCGTCACCGTCACCACGGCAATGCCGGCGCGCGAACCCACATCAATCGCCATCAGAGCCAGCGCCAACGAATCCGCACCGCCCGACAAGCCAACGACGAAAGCTCCGGGAACCCCGGCCTCGTCAATGAAAGCGCGCATCGCGGCGCGCACCGCGAGAGAACAGGACCGCACTGCCCCGCGCGGATTGGCCCCCACCAGGCGGGATGCTTCAGCTAACACGCGCCAGCCATGTCCCCGGCTCAGCGTACTCACTCGCAGTTGGCAGCGCCTCAATGCCGGACAGCAGCGTTCCAATCGCGCCCGCGCGCACGACCGTGCGGGCAAAACCCTCCGTCTGGGCTTGAAGCAGCTCCACGCCCGCCAACGGCATCCCCGCAGCCGCACACGCCCGCACCAGCGCGACCCCACCCGCGTGCGCACGGTGAGTGCGCAGCCAATGAATCGACGGCAGGTCCCGGGGGGTGAGGACCTCCATCTCCGCGGTCGGCAGCGCATCCAGCAGGAGAACGATACGCACCAGCTCGTCGCTGCGCTCCGGCAGCGAACGCACCAGATCCGCGACATAGGGGACGAGGTGGGGAGCGTGGGTCAGGTGGACGCCGCGCAATCCGGTACACAGGGACACCCAGCGGCACCAATCCGTCTGATCCAGAGCATAGCGCTGAGCGTCCGCCAGCACGTTGGGGGCCACCAGGACACGCCGCCCGGCCGCCACGTCCCAAATGCCCGTCGCGTCTTTTGCGAGCGCACGCAGCACGATGGCTTCGGCTGCCAGAACCATGGGGGTGCGAGTGTCCTCGAAGCGATCCATGATTGCCCCGACCCGGCGAATCAAACCCCTGCGATCAACGACGAGTGAGCTTGATTCGGCAACGGTCGCTGCGGCCTCGGGCAGGGTCGACAGCTCCGCGAGCAAGCGATTCGACCAGGCCACCGACCTGCGCAGGCGCGCCACGACAGCCGAGGCCCCCACCCGCGAGGCCGACGGACCCGCGTAGGACATCGAAGCGAGAACTCCCGCGACGTCGCGCGGGCCAAACGGCATATCCATGGGCCTAGTTTAGCCCGGCGAGACCCTCCTCGAAGGCGTCCAAGTAGCCGCGCGTGGCGTAGGCGCCACTCGTCACTTGATCGTGGCCGATCGACACGAGGAGGAGACGACCTCCCTGAGTGATCACGGAGCCCGACAGGGAGGTCACCTCGTGAAGCGAGCCGGTTTTGGCTTGGACGTTACCGCCGGTGGGGGCCTCGGCCATCCGGTTGGAGAGCGTGCCCACCAGACCCGCCCAGGGCAAAAGACGCATCGTGTCCGCGCTGGTTCCCTGCCCCGCATACGAAGCCTTCAGGACGCCGACGAGCGTGTTGGCGGTGATCTTGTCGTTGCTGGACAATCCCGAGCAGTCCTCCAAGTAGAGGCCGTCCGTGGGGATACCCGCGGACGTCAAAGCATCCTTGACCGTCGAGGTCGCACCCTCGTAAGTGGAGGGACTCCCGGCTGCTCTCGCAGCGAGGCGGCAATACTGGTCGGCGAGCGTGTTATCGGAATGGGCTAGCATCCAGCGCAACTGTTCACCTATCGTCGCGGAGGATACCGACGCGAGGGAGGACGCTCCCGCGGGGGCTTCCCCGGCCTCGCCCATGCTCACCGTGATTCCCGCAGACGTGAGAGCCTGCGCAAAAACCTCGGCGACATGGCCGGGGGCATCGGCGTAGAACTCGATCGCGCCCTCGGCGGTGCGCCCGGCATCGATCGCCATCGGGCCGACGTGGCCCTCATAGCTTCCGACATCCTGAGCATCCCAGGACGACAGGTGCGACGCGCCATCGAAGAGCGTTCCCCTCCAGTCGAGAGTGACCGAGGAGATGCCGCGCTCCGTCAGCGATGCGGCGGCCTCTTGTGCCAGCGTCTGTAGGCCGGCGCGACCCGGAACCTCGTTGTCCAGGGAGGTTCCCGCACCGAGGAGGAGGTCTCCCTCCGAGTCGAGGTACAGGGTCCGCTCGTCGCCGCCCAGGAGTGCGCTGGTCGTCAGAGTCGCCGTGGGATCCAAATGAGTGAGGGCGGAGAAAGCAGCGAGCGTCTTCGTGGTGGAGGCGGTCGTGTGCGCGACGGACGCGTCAGCGTCGAGGAGAACCTCACCGGTTTGTGCATCCACGACGGTGCCCCACGCGACGTAGCCGCCTTCTGCTGCCGCGGCGGCAACGGGAGCCCACAGTGCCTGAACGTCTGTCGCGCTCACGGGCGTTCCCGAGGCCGTGGCTGGCACTGACGCGGTGGCCGGCTCGAGCGTGGATGCGGTTGGGGCGGCGGCCGGCGTGGGGCCAGCCGACGAGCACCCTGCGCTCACGAGGGCGACTGTCGCCACAAGTACGGCGCTAGCGCTTACAATTGGCACAGACGTGCGATGCATGGATGTCCCTTCGTGGTTACCTCTGTAGCTACACTACCCGTCTATGTACTCACTCAACCAACTGGACCCCCGAGTTTCGGGGCTGATGCGGAAGGCATGGTCATGGAATTCGACGTGACTATCGAGATCCCGAAGGGAAATCGAAACAAGTACGAGATCGATCACGAGACGGGACGTATCCGCCTGGATCGCATGCTGTTCACCTCGACCCGGTACCCGGACGACTATGGGTTCATTGACGACACCCTGGGCGAAGACGGGGATCCGTTGGACGCACTGGTGCTCCTCGAGGAACCCACCTTCCCCGGCTGCGTGATTCGCTGCCGGGCGCTCGGCATGTTCCGTATGCGCGACGAGAAGGGCGGCGACGATAAGGTTCTGTGCGTGCCGGCGTCGGATCAGCGCGCGTCGTGGCGCACCGAGATCGAGGACGTGTCAGAGTTTCACCGCTTGGAGATTCAGCATTTCTTTGAGGTGTACAAGGATCTCGAGCCCGGCAAGAGCGTCGAGGGCGCTCACTGGGTTGGCCGCGAAGAGGCGGAAGCTGAGATTCGTCGCTCCTACGAGCGTTTGAAGGAGCACGAGGACAAGCACTGAGCTTGCGGAGCTGTCGCGGTGGGGCCGCGCGAACAAACGTTCGCGCGGCCCCACTTCACGCTCACAGTGTTGCTGCGTTGCTGCGTGCTCCAGACGCTTTCGGGGACCCGGCCGCGCCGACGCTAGTTACTCTTGGGTCCTCCAATGGCTTCGTGGAGGTCCTTCAGTTTGTCCCAGTAATCCTTGTAGTCCTTCGCGTTACCCAGCAGTTCACGTGATCGTTTAAATCCGGCTTGCCACAGGTCTTTACGATCAGCCAGCTGATTAATCCGCTTCAGTTTGTCCGGATCTTTGAAGAGCGCTCGGGCAAGGCCAAAACCGCCCGCCTTACCGATGTCCGATGGTTTGTTGAGGACATCAACCGGACCCTTGATGACGTACTCATATGCGCCCTTGACAATGGGCTTCGCCTTATCGGTGACCTTCTTAATTCCTGCACGTCCAGCGTCGACCATGTCATCAATTTTGCCAAGCGTGTCCGCGTGCTTGCCGGCCACGTGGTGCAAGGCATCTCCGACCTTGTCCACGGTTTTGCCTGCAAGATTAGAGACGCTCGCGAAAAGATTGTTGAGCGTCGTTCCGAGACTCTTCAAGATGGACTCGAGTCGCGAAAAGATGCCATTGGCCGACCGGAAGCCCTCAAGAACCTGACTTCCCTTCTTCTTAATCTTCGTAACCCAGCTGGCGACCGTTGTCGAAATGTTGTAGGCGATCTTGGGCAGCAGGGTCCCCACCGACAGCAAGGCCTCCGCGACGGCCTCGGCGAAGGTACCGATGAGATCAGCGATCGCATCGCGCGTGAGCTCGTAGACGATCTTGACGACTGCGGACAAGATGCACAGGCCCGTGGCGACAAGGTCACACACCTCAGCCATCTTGCGGAACAACAGGACGAGTCCTGTCACCTCGACCTTGTAGGCAGACAGTGTTCGACATACCTGCGGGGACAGCTGCGAGTGGAAGTCTGCGTCAAGTTCGTCGCCTGCCTGTTTCCACTGGGCGCCGATCCGCTGCCACGTAATCGCAGCCGCCTCGACCTGTTCCGGGTCGCCCGTGAATTTCTGCAGCATGTCGGGCAGGGGAGCAATATGATCCATGATCCAGCTGACGACATGAGACACCGCGGTTTTGACGGGGTTCATGACGAATCCGACGACGTCGGCACCCAATGAAACAGTGTTGAGAGTGGCGTCGAAAACACTCTTAGACTCGCACAGATCCGAAATATCCGTAATGATGCCGGCAGTCTTGTACCACTTGGTCTCATGGGTGGACGCTGGCTGCGCAACCTGCACACTCGACACCATCAGACGTAGCCCCCATCGAGCAATCCGGCGACCGCTATATTCTTCGCCGATTCAGCGTCTGTCAGCTCAAAGTCGGTTGCCGCCATATCCACAAGCTCGGCTCCTCTTTGCAGGGTAGTTCCCGCCTCACGATGCGCTTGGGCAAAGACCGCCGCAACAAGCGCATAGGGAGGAAGAATAAGCGAACTGAAGACCCCGAAAGCATGGTCACTCAGCGCGGAAGTGTACGCTGTAGCGCCCTGCGTGACGGTTAACCCATCGCTGTAAACTTTTGTGGAGTGCTTGCGCCACGAGTCTGTTCTTACGTCGATGTCGGCCATCGAGTATTCCTTTCATGCGAATGAGCAGATGCTACCAAAAGTTCAGAACACAACCATAAAACGGCGGTGTCAATGGGTGGTAGCAATGAGTTCGTTGAATGCTTCTGTTGGGGTG
>NZ_CAUTSL010000043.1:0-21506 GCF_963540955.1 Actinomyces bouchesdurhonensis | reverse complement strand
GCACGCAAGCTTTCGTCTGTCTTAATGCACCTTTTGGCGCTCGGTGCTTTCTGACTGTCCGGCGTGTCGCACCCCTTATGACCAGGGGAAACAGCGTGTCGGATCGCCAGTGGCCGAAAAAGCACCCATTCGACCAGCAAGCACGAAGCCAGAATACCAGACTTTTCGTTGCGATTACTCGTATCGCCACGGACCGCTCAAAGGGCCGTTTGTGTCCCGGAAATCGCCTCACTCGTCGGCGTGTCGCTCCTCCACAACGCTTGACACTTGTAGAGTAACCGCAAGGTTGTTGAGTGGAAGGACAGACAATGACGACACCCGCCACGGCCTCGTCCCTGAGAGAAGCGCTCACCCCCGAAGCCCTCACTCGCGCCAGACGCCGACTCCTCACAGCACACCCCGACCCCACCAGAGCGAACACCCCCACGCCGGGAAGCCTCACCGACGAACAACTCCGCGTCCTCGCCGCCCGCGACTGGGCGCCGCCACACATCGCCGCACTCGACACGAACACGATCGCGACGGCCGACCCCATCACCCGGGCGCTCCTGACCGAATCGGTGCGCGAAACCCTCGAACGCCGCCTCACCACGGAACGCCCCCACGGCACCTACGACGACACGCGCGCAGGACACGACGCATTCAGCAGGGGACTCGTCGAGGACTACGACCACGGCAACCACCACCTCGCGCGAGCCACCATCCGCGTCGCCGACCCGGGCCTCGTGACCTGTGCGGGCCTTTCGGCACTGGACGTGCCCGACGCCGACGCGCCCATTATCGACGAACTCGCCCGGGCCTCGGACCCCAACCCGATCGCGCGCGTCCTCGCCGACGCCGCCCTGCTCGATCTTGACAGGTACGCCACCGGAGCAGGTTTGCGATACTCGCGCGTCGGAACCACCCTCATGCTCGCTGCGCCAAACGAGCGGCGCCTGGCCGACGCCATCGACACCGTCGCCGCCGCGGCCATCAACACGGGCGCGCGCGTCACCGACGTGACGACCCAGCACATTGATGAGGAGAAAGCCCTCGCGATTGTCGGCATCGACCCGTGGACCGCTGGGTCCAGCGACGAACCCACGGGCCAAGCCGATCGCATCCTCTACGTCGGCCGCGATGGCGCACGCGTCCACGTCAAAGCGGGCCGTGTCCTCGTCGACGCGCCCGGCTCGCTGCCCGCGACGTCCCTGCCCAAAAACAGTGTCACGCGCATCGTTCTGTCGGGAAACGTCGGCCTGTCCGCGGGCGCTCGCTCGTGGGCGATGCGCAGCGGCGTCGACGTCGTGTGTCTGTCGCGGCGCGGCTCGTACCAGGGCACCCTCATCGGCGCGAACAGGGGAGCGCACGCCAGCCGGCTTCTCGCGCAAGTGGCCCTCACCGGCGATCATGAGCGGCGCGTCCGCCTGGCCGCCAGCCTCATTGGCGCGAAAATCCGCGGCCAAATCCACGTCCTCACCCGCATCGCCCGACGCGACGAAACCGTGCACGTCGCCGACACGACCGCGCACATGCACGCCTGGCGTCGCTCGCTCACGGATGCGCGCACCCTCGATGAAATCATGGGCATCGAAGGCGCGTGCTCCAACGCCTACTTCGACGCGCTCGCCGCGTGCGTACCCGCCGACGTCACCTTCGACGGGCGCAGCCGACGCCCACCCCGCGACCTGCCCAACGCCGCCCTGTCCTACGGGTACGCGATCCTCCTGTCCGAATGCGTCGGCGCGCTGCACGCCGCCGGGCTCGAACCGTCACTCGGCATCGCGCACGCGCCCACCGACAAGAGGCCCAGCCTGGCGCTGGACCTCATGGAACAGTTCCGCCCACTCCTGGTCGACCAGACCGTCATGGCTTTGCTGCGCACGCGCAAGCTCCGGCCCGAACACGGCGTCGTCGAGGCCGAGGCCGGGGGAGTATGGCTGGGCGGCGACGGCAAGAAAATCCTCGTCGACGCGTACGAGGCCGCCTGCCAGCGATCCGTCACCGGCGCCCTCCCCGGATACTCGGGGTCGTGGCGCAGGCACATCGCCCACTCCGCGCAGATGCTGGCGCGCGCCATCGCCGAACCCGACTACCAGTGGAGCGGGGTCGCCTGGCGATGATCTACATCATCGCCTACGACATCGCTGACAACAAACGGCGGCTCCGCGTCGCCAAAACACTGGAATCCTGGGGATACCGCATCCAAGAATCCGTGTTCCAACTCCGCCTCGACACCGCCACTTTGGCGCGTGTGCGTTCGTCTCTGGCTGCCCTCATCTCCGATACCGAAGACGTCATCCACATCTACCCCATCTGCTCATCCTGCGCCGACCGCGCCGACATACTCGGCGCGGCCATAGCGCTGGACGACGTGGGGTTGTGTCGGGGAGTGTGGTGAAGGGCTAGCGGCGACGTCCTCCTTTGTGTTGTCCATGCGATGTAGGAGCATCACGCTGAGTATTACGGGCACTTGAACTTTTACCCTTAGGGTGTGCGCCTGTGCTACGTTCCCCCTGTTTGTTCTAACTATGTTCGTGCTTGGATTTGTGACTCGATTGGGAATCAGTCTTTGAACTCCTGCTGCTATTGTCGCATTCTTCGCTTTGTGCTTCCGCCAAATAGACGTCAGGGACTGTCGCTAAATCTGTAATCCAAAGAGGCTGAGGGGATCGTCCAGCGATCCACTCCTGCTCGTAGAAACGCTTTGGCCATCCTTCTTTAGTGGTTGCATTATTAAGTTTGTTCTCTTTAAGGCTAACGTATCTGACAGGTACGTCAGTGTCTTTCTCCTCAGTGGATCCAAATCCGTATGCTGCTCTTTGGAAGGCGCGAACCGAAGGGAGCTTCGACAAATCTCCTATCTTGCTGTTTTGGAGCAGTGTTGAAACATCTACCTCTTCGTAGTGAGTCCCGAGAACGCTGGTGAGCGTCTCATAACCCGATGTGATGTCTTGTGTCTTCGCAAGATACAAGCGGTTTTTAACAATTCTTGCCTCGACTAGCCCTAGGCCGAGGGGCTTTCCGATGCCGACCTTGTGAAATCCTATGTCTCTTCCGTCTGGTGAAAGATTCTCAGGGATGAGACTCCACACTAGGAAAGCAAGTTCCTTTGAGGATAGATTGTCAAAGTGAACCCTGCATGTTAGAACGCTATTTTCTTTGATCCACGATCGCACGCGAAGTTGAAGGGATTCGTTTGTCTTCAGGTCGCCGCCACTAGTGCTGAACTTTTCGATGATGCTATCTAGGGACTGTCCGATGCAGGTACGATGTGTTGGGTATGTTGCTTCGCCCAACGAAGACTTGTCCGGATCATAGAGGCGGTCGCGGCGTGTGTTTTTGCTAGGTGCCTTGGGGAAGTCCTCCTTAGAAACCAGAAAACGACGACCGCTGCTGGGCTTGGGGCTTAGAAGTGGAGGAAGCGTTACGTAGGCTTGTCCCTCCGGCGGTACTGCGGTCGAACAATTCGATGTTGAGACGGGGCCGATCTGAACACGCCCGCGTAAAGAGGTGCCGCTCTCACTGTCGTTACCGACGAAACCGAAGAGTCTGTCGGCAGCTGAGGCCTCCTTAAGCGTCCTAGCTGGATTGACACCATCTTCCTCCGCCAGGGTGTTGGGTGCGTGTGAGTAGGCGTGTCGTCCAACGCTAATTGGGATCAATTCCAAAATGGTGTCGCTTGTATCCATTGAGGCATATGCGAGCGTTCCTTCTGTAAGCCTGTCGCTATCAACTTCCCTGCTCGAGTAGACATTGTGTCTCGTCAGCTCCTCGCCATTGCGTTTGTTTCGAGCATCGGTTTCGTCTTGTATGGCACGGTATGACTGAAGCGTTGCTATGTAAGCCTCTGCTGCTGATCTGGGGCACACTACTCTGTTTGTCGAACTGTTGCATGTCTGGCTTAAATCCTGATCTGGCTCGATAAAAATTTTTTCAGACCATTTCCTCCTTCCTCGCTTTTTCCCGAAATTTGTTTTGTTTTCTTGTAGCATTTCGCGTGGTGTGGTCAAATATAGGTATCCAGTGAATGTATGTGGTTTCTTCGATTGTTGGTCGTTGGGATTCGTCTTTCTGTATGTGCCGAGAGATAAGGGGAAGCTGTCATCCAATTTCGAGATTTTGCTTACAATCCATCGTGTTTTGATACGATAGGCGCTGAATTTAACTCTCTCGTGATTCGTGAATCGTTCTGTGATTTGTTTGCCGTTGTCTTGATTGTATTTAAATCTGCCGATTTCTATTTTTTTTCGGCCTATTTTCTTAGTGTCAGATAAAGCTGGGGAATCCTGAATCGGTATGAACGCAGGCTTATTGTCGTTGTGTCCGCCGCCGTCAAGGCGTTCGAACGTGTACTGTCCGTCGGTATCATCGATATGCGGTGCATGTGTGCATCGTACAGGGACCAGTGATATTGCTTGATTTGGTTGTGTTCGGTAAGTCAGTCGTATGTTGTGTGTTTTTGTGTCGAACACTCGAAAGCGTGACGATGTGATTCGTTCGTACGTTGTGCTCAGGAGCCCTTTGATCATTGTTGGAGCAATGAAGGGTTTTCCGGCGACTTCCTGGACTTGAAGGTAATGAATGCCCTCTTCTTCTGTCTGTTCGCCGATGAGCAAAGGTGAGTACGCGGTCAGCTGAAGGTCAAAGTAGCCGCTGAGTCTGCCAGCATGGAGGTAATCGAGTTGTGTTTGAATGCCCTCTCGATAAATCGCTTCGTAGTTTGCTCGATCGTTGTTCCGTGCGTAGTCTGGTAGTCGTGGTATTCGATTCACACTTGAGTAAAACGTATGTTCCTCATACTTATTTCCTTCGCGTTTATCGCCCATCTTTAGTTCCACCTTCCAGTAAATAGCTGGTCGACTACGACCGTGTTTCCGTACTTATCTTCCTCTTGGATGAACTCGACTGCCGTCATGTTGTCGGTTGCGGCGTGTTGTTCGTCTTGTTCTGTCTGACCAGAGGTGGGGTCCGAGGCGGAATCCCGATCACTGCTCGCGCCAGACTTGTGCTGCAGAAAGCTCACCTTGTGGAACCAGCCGCCGACACGCGCTGACTTCGTGCCTTCGGACGATGCCTCGGCTGTGCCGACCGTAAGCGTTAGCTCAACAGCACCCACGCCGTTCACCCACCGGTACTCGTGAGCCAGAACGCCGCCCTCTGTGGGTTCGTCAGGCAGTTTCACCGGTACCCACAGACGCAGCTCGAATACCTTCGTCGCATCGAATTCTCGCCCATCGATCGGCGTGACAGAGAGCTTCGGCTTCGCGTCAGAGGACCCCTTATCGAACCCCAACACGGTCCACGTCCCGTTGGTCGCGAACGCCAGGCCCTGAACGCCCTCACCCAAATGAGTGTGCACATAGGAGAGGAAGACGTCCAAGCGTGGTGTGTCACCAGAAACCGGGGGGATAGACGAGCGTGTTAGCATCGCTTTCTGATTCTTGTCAGTCATCGGCGGCTCCCGTCCCTGCAGATTGTTTACGCGCGGCTCCTGGGCCGTTCTCTAGGCGCTTAGACCAGTCTGTTTTTTTGTACTTACCCTTTAAATGTTCCAGGACCTGTTCGGCGAGCTCGCGTTGTCCCTTGTAGAGCGTGTCAGTCATGACGCCAGCGCCAGTCGCCGGCTGTTGTAGTGCTTCGCAACCAGTGAAATTCCACGACGGAAGGTCAACACCTTTACGGTCAGCGCCCTCTACCTTGATCGTTGAGACGACGACCTGCCCCAGACCGCGCGTTGATCGGCTACCCAAGGGGAGTGTGCCCGCGGACAGCTCGGCGAGGACCAGCCCGAGCAACACGTAGGCGGCGTGAGCGTAGTCGGCGTGTGTAGGTTTCGGTTGCTCTCGCTCGGCCGAACTGTCCCCCGCCTCGTCGGCATCGGCAGGTTCGCGCTTAGCTTCCGGCCCCTTCTCAGCTTCGATGTTGTTCAGGAGCTGGCGCAGATCGATGTCGATCCGGATCGGCTCCCACTTCGTTCCCAGGTAGACGGCCTCGGTGAAGAGACCGCCGTCGATGACGCCGCCCGTCCATCGGTCAATCGCGTTGTGCGTGACCTCGATGCGTTTCCCACGCTTAGTGGAGAGACAGTCATGGACGGTGACCGCGCCCCGGTACTCCGTGCTCCCGAACATGTAGCGGACCAGGTTCGGTTCCGCAGCGATCTGTTCGTGAAGATCATGGGACGCGAACGTGGACAACTCGTTCTTTGCCGCGAGGACCGTCCGCGCGATGCGCGAGGCCCGTGAGCGCAGCGCACCGCGAATCGATGTGCCGGGGATGAGGAGTTGGGCGTTCTCCCACTCCTCTGATGGGTCCCGGAGCGGATAAATGACCTCGTGAACCTCCTCGTTGATACCCTTCTCCTTATTTTCTGCTTCTTTCGCGGCCTTGCGCTGCTTCGTCAGCTCGTCATCCTCGGCGACGAAAATGCCGGTCGGCGACCACCAATCGATCGTGATGCGCGCG
The DNA here is from genome assembly GCF_963540955.1 of Actinomyces bouchesdurhonensis. NCBI lineage: Bacteria > Bacillati > Actinomycetota > Actinomycetes > Actinomycetales > Actinomycetaceae > Actinomyces > Actinomyces bouchesdurhonensis. The sequence goes on along the minus strand of NZ_CAUTSL010000043.1, from coordinate 15,059 downwards.
GGCTCTTCGAGGGACCATCCGCCCAGTTCGAGGGGAATCGGCGTCCCTTCCTCGTCCTCACCGATGAGGGCATCGAGAACGTCCGCCGGTTCAGCCGGCGTGCCGGCATCGGTCGTTTTGGCGGTGCGACGCAGCTTCGGCTCAATAACCTGGATCGTTCCCTGGCCAGAGCCTGTCCGTCCACCGAGGCATATCGCACCGGATGTCAGGACGTCGACGATGAACTCGAGAAGCTTCTTGACGGACTCGGATGACGCGGGCTCCGGAATCCCATCCGACTGTTCGCGTCTCATCTTTTCGTCATCGCGTCCCTCCGCGGTGATGCGAATGGTGAACCTTGTGCCGCGGGGTAGGAATTCGTGCTCGTAGAGCGCTCCGTCCGAGGCAGCTCCCGTCGTCCGGTCGATGCCGACGCCGTGACGCCTCGGCAAGGGGGACTCTCCGGAGTCTTTGTCCTTGTATTGCGGGAAGGACACCGCGTGGAATGTGAGTGCACTCTTCCTGATTGGGAGCGACGCATCACTTGGCAGCCCGCGATCATTGGCGGATTTGCCAGTGTAGTCCGTGTCATCGCCCCATAGGGAGATCCAATTGTCCTTCGAGAACGCTTCGCCTTTCTGAGTCGTTGGATTCTTGGCGTCTGCCAGCGTCTGGCGGGCGACGTCGCACGCCGCGCGAACCGCGCCCCTGATGGACCTTCCTGGGATCGTCGGCTCGTCGAGGCCGTTGCGGCAGAAACGGATGACGGTTCCCTCTCCGTCGCGGTCGGGGACAGCGTCGACACCACCGATGTGGAGTTCCGACGTCAGCTCAACGGGGATAGTGAACTCATAGCGCGTGAATGTCACTGATCTTCGCCTCCTTCGGGCGCCTTCTCGCACACAAAGTGCTTGAGCTTTGCTTTCGTGACCTTAATGGATTGGATGCTGAGAAGGGGATGAGCGACGACGAATCGCCCGTAGCCCTGCGCCGTCAGCTCGCCCACTCCAAAGGGGGCGAGCTTCAGGAGCTTGCCTCGATCCTCTTCGCTGACCTGCACCCGGATGACGGAACCCGCCTGGATCGCTAGGCGACTCGCGCGCGGCCCGTTATCTGCAGGCGACCACGAGTCGACGCGGCGGTGTCGGATTGCAGGAACTCCGACTGGCTTCAGCGTGATGCCCTCGCGCTCGAACGCCCGAATCAGGTCGTCGACGGTCCCTCCGGCCCCGAGCCCAGCGGAGCGCGCGATCACGTCGGAAGTGAACCACAGCCACACACCCCTGGACGAGGCTGGGGTCTCCACGCCGGGGGCTGTCCCGTCAGCGGACGACGAGGCAGCGCTCGTGAGCTGCGCGCTTCCGGCGTTACCGAAATGGATGCGTGCCTCCCGCTCGTCGTCTGTCTCTTCGCGCAGCGTGCACGTCGCGGACCCGAAGGTGCCCGTGAGCTTGCGCGACCCGAGCCGGGCCTCGCGTGTCTCACCGAGAAGAGAGGAAACAGAGGCGGCCTCCCAGAGCTCATCTGACACCCAGACGTTCGCGCGCATGCGCATCTTTTCGGGCAGGGCCTCGACCAGGACCAGCTGCCCCTTGCTGGCCGCGCCCGTCTCGTGGTTGATGGCGGTCGTCTGTCGCCCGCGCAGGGGCGGCTTACCGTACCAGCCCTGAGTCTTCGTGCCGGGCTCCTCGCCGTCGCCTCCCTTGGAGCCGAAGAACACGTACCCGCCGCGAACGGGGAGCTTCCCCTTATTCTCGTGGGAGCCGCCGTACAGGGTGATGGGCGAGTCCGAGGGAAGCGTCTTGTCCGTCTTGAGTGTGAGGGGAACGGGGAGTCCCTTAATGTCCTCAATGACGGGCAGCGCGTCCGAAACGAACAGGTGGCCGCCGGTCACGGCGTTGGTGACGACTGCTTCCTTGTCTCCGCGCTTCTTCGACGACACCAGCCGGTGCAGCCAGGGGAGCAGCACCGTCCCGCGCAGGAAGTCCAAGGAACGAATTTCGTTCGAGAAGGGGACCTCGTAGGACACGATAGGCGAGTTGAGCGTGAGGTCGAGGATCAGGTGGTGCCCGCCGCTGTGCGTAGCTGCGGAACCGTCGACGGCCCCGACCTGGTGTTGTGTGCCGCCCTGCCGTGGGGCTGGGAGCGCGTTGACAACGCCTGGCTTGAGAGACTGTGCCTGATTCTTGAGGCTCGTCCTCAGCGCCTGCGCGCATGACGAAGCGAAAGCGACGATCTCGGACGTGGACTGCCCGGCTCGCGCCTCAACCTCGTGGTTGGTCACGAGGACCGTGCACTCGCCGTCGCCTCCGCTGCGGCCCGAGCCGATGCCTCGCACCATAAGGCCCGCGACCCCCAGGAGGAAGTGCGCGGCCTCAATCGTCCGTTGATCGGAAATCTCAGCCCCGGCCTCGTCGATGAGGGTGAACGTGCCCGTGAGGACACCGGCGGCCGCGCGCTCCGTGAAGCGTAGGAACTGGTCGCGCGCCGTCCCCGTCTTTGGGTCGATGGAGAGGGATACCGTGTCGTGGACCGGGATCGACGAGGCCGGGGTCGCGTCCGAGAAGAGAACGTGACGCGGGTTGGGGGTTGAGCCCGGCTCGCTGTCGGGGTCCTGGCCGAAGAGCCACAGGGCGAAGTTGGTCCACGTCCCGTCCTTCTGTCCGTCGAGGGCCTTCGCCGCCAGCATCGCCTGCTCGCGCAGGACACCCGTGATGACCGTGCCGCGCACGACCGGGTCGTCGCCGCAACGCTCGATTGTTGAGTGCGTGCGACCCGCCTGGCCAACGCCCGTGGACACGCCCCAGTCGGACGTGAACACGACGGTCACGTGGCCGCTCGCGGTAGGAGAAGCGGTAGGTGAATAGGTGGTCACTGGGCACCTCCTTCGGTGGATTGATCTGCTGCTTCCTCGGGGTCGACGCGGTCGGCGTCGTCGCGAATCCGTGAAGCGAGGTAACCGTCGGGCAAGTTCTCGGACAGGTCGATGAGGTCGAGGAGCCACTTGATCTGCTCGAGAGAATCACCAGTTCCAGCGGAGTCCGACGGATGAGGTGGAAGATGCTCCAACTGTTTCGCGAGGAGTCCAGCGCCGGTTGCATTCTGTAGCGCGACGTCCCACTCTGTTGTGGCCCTCTCGCCATCGCCTTCCGCGAGGAGCTTGACAATGCGGTTCGCGCGGGCGCGCGGGAACGGATCGCCGGTGGTCTGCGTGGGGTCGTCCGGTTTCTTGCCGTCGAAGGCAGCGACCGCTTGAAGGATGCGCGCCCAGGAGGACAACGGCTGCGGCTTCGCGGCGGGTGATTCCTCGGACGAGGTCGTGGTTGCGTCCCCGATGCGCTCCGGCGCGTAGTGGCCGATCAGGAAGGGGCGCTGCGAGCGGCCCTTGTACTCGTCCAGCGTGTCGTCCGGGTCGAGGACCGTCGCGTCGCGCAGGACGTGGAAGTTGATCGTCGAACAGGGGACCGTATCCTTCTTCTTGCCGAGCTTCTTCCCGCGCGACACCAGCTCTTCAGCCAGGTCGTAAGCGATATGGAAGGGGAAGTTACGGCCCACGATGGCCACGCCCGCCGAGGCCGTGAGTGGTCCGGGTTTCTTCGCACCCGCGACAACGGCGAGCTGTTTGAGAAGCTCGTCCTTCTCCGTGAGCTCCTCGTAATGGCGGATGTAAGCCTCCGCGAACGGAATCGCGAACTTTCCTTCGACGTAGACGGTGAGGTCGTCGCCTCCGACAAGCACCGGGACAACCGGAGGAGCCTGGCGTCCGTGTGCGTAATCCTCCACGTCCCTCCAGGCAGCAGCTACAGCAGCTTTGACGACTCCGTCGAGGCGATAGTTCAGTTCCATGACGAACCACTGGAAAACAGAGGGGGTACTGTCATCGGGGCGGACACGAGGAGCTTCCCTGTCGTCGGAGTGGACACGAGGAGGTTTCTCGCCGCACGGGTTGGGTTCTCTCGGATACGGTGCTTCGGCGAGCTTATCGAGCGTGTCGTTCGTCTTCTTGAATGCCTTACCAAGATCACGCATGATCGCGCCCACGCCATTACCGTCAACATGGACTACACCAACTGAGGACAGAAGAGGAGGAGTGAGGTCCTGGTCTAGATCTGATCCCTGGGACGCGTCGCCATCTTGGATTACTTCCTGCTCGCCGAGTGCTGTCTCCTGAAAGGCTGCTTCCAAACGGGTCGGATCGCGGTAAAGATCAGCCATGGAAGTCTTCAAATGACCAGCGATGTCGTCGAGCTGCTTGAAACGCGCAGGCAACGCCCACGCGCGCTTGACGCGAGCGGGAAGCGACAGCTTGTGCTCAGGTTTCGCGTCTTCCTTCGTAGCTGTGTACAGGATCGAGTTGAAATCAATGGAAACAGTAGGCTGCGAGCCCTCGGTGTATTCTACCTTCTTCTGTTCCTTGCGCTTTGCGCGCCCCTCGTACGACTCCTTAACTCCGACTGCGCGCGCAGTCTTGTAGATCCTAATCGTGTCGTGCTTTGTTAAGGGCGCGACAGCTGGGAGTGCCGATTCGTCGGCTCTCTCTAGGAACGGGAACTGCGGGAAGCGCGCCGCTGCCGGGTGGCGGTTGAGCGAGTACTCCAAAAAGACACGATCAAGCTTTTGCAGGTCATCCGCATCTACCGCGCTGGATGATGCCTTGACGAAGACTCCCGTGACGTCAAGGCCCGGTGCCTCGGTGAGGGCTCGGAGAGTGACTCTCCTGATCAGAACCTTCGCCTTTGCCTTGGGCTCGTCTCCGTGTCCAGTGAATAGGACGATCACCTTGCCGGACGAATCGGAGACCCAAAAGGAGGGCGGCAGTTTCTTTGCTTCGAGAATCTCTTTCGCTTCTTTCTTAACCCAATGGGAAAGCAGAGTGATCTCGAAGGACGCACCGATCTGCTCGCGCAGGCGAGGGGACGAAAAGATGAACGGCTGATTGCTGTTCGTCTGCAGCATGACGAGGTAACTTGTCACGGTCGTTTCCTCCCTACTCTCCGTTGCGTGGGGGAAGTGTCGTCAGGAGTGAATGGATGTCGCTCACGATTCGCCCCTTGAAATTAACAAGAACTGAGAAGGGGCGATTATTAATCAGAGCCTTAGTGTCATCGTGTAACCAGCCATCCGTGTAGACGATGAGCGCTTGGTGTGGGGTCAGTGTGGCTTTCAAGGCGGTGACTTGATCGTGCGCTTCCATCTGCCACTTCGACATTTTCTTCGAATCGCTCTTTTGATTAGGATTGTTTGATTCCTGCTTACTTTCCTTTGTCTGCTCTTTGTCAATGCAGAGAATTGCAATGTCGGCGTCGTTGGCGGTGGTAGTTGAGTCCATGTAGTTTTCGGACTTAATAAGGTTAGAAACCTGGAGGTCTTCCTTGGTTTCTGAAATTTTATTCGCGCTTCCCTCAAAGTAGATTTGTCTATTACTTAGACCGTACCCGATTCGCTTATTGTAGTTTTCGAGGACCTTGTCTGATATTTCAAGTCCTGCGTAGGTGACGATGGTTGAACCAATGAGAGTGTAGCTCAGGGGGTATAGGAATGTTTGTGACAGGTCAATCCAGCGTCGGTCCTCAGAAATATTGACACAATTAAAAGTCACTACAACGACTATAATTGCGCTTACTATTATTGTGCCTAGGATGATGATATACTTTTTGTTCTTCATGGTAATTCCTCAAATCTGTCGGGTTATGCGGCCACAGCGTCTATGACGCCCATGCCGAAGCTCGTGTGTGAGCCGACGTTCGTGTATGCGGACAGCGCCATGAGGCGCGAGAAGACGCGGGTCGCTTCGGCGCCCTCGACGCCGCTGATGCGCAGGTGGCCCTCGTGGGCCGGGATCCGACGCGAACTCAAGCGGCCCTGGCCCGCGTTGCGCGGCATCGCCAGCGACACCATGGACGCGCGCGTGAAATCCTGCGTCGCCAGCACCCTCGCCATAGCATCCCGGTCAATGCGTGGGGGAGCGAGCCTCCGATTCCACGCCCACCAGCGCTGCTGCAAACTCGTCGCAATCGTCGCAGGAGACAAGCTCGGCACATGATTCCCCTTCGACGAAAACGTCGTCGGAGTCACCAGGCGTATCTCCCACGTAGTGTCCTGATCGCGCTCGGCCAACTCCTCCCACGACGCCTGGTTAACGATCTGACCCTCAGTCGCAACCAGCACCGCGTCATCCTCGGTTCCCGCACCGAGCCGCATGACGCCACCCCACGCCAGCCACGCGTCAAGCGTGTCGACCAGGCGATCGTCCAAGAAGCGCACCTCGACCCCGAACCTGGACTCCGAACGACTCAACTCTCCGAGCGAATACGGCTTCACACCACCCGCCCCATGCAGTGGTCGATGCGCCAGCGTCGGAAACCGCGCCGCCCTCGCTGGGCTGACCCCCGGCGGTAGGTCCAGCACCGCCGACAGGGCAGCATGCAGTCGCCTCGGCGTGGCTGGCACCCCCTCGGGCGCGTCAAAGCTCACGTAAACGGATGCTGGCATCGGTGCCTCCCATCACTCGGGTGTGACTGCCGTCTCTGACCGTATCACATGTCTGATGATGGGTCACAGTGGAACTGTCAAGATGAATGTCCATGTGTAATGACACCGGTAGAAACAAGTAAAACAGCGGAGCGTGCAGTGTAAGCATGATGAGATATTTCAGAATACGCCAAAGTGTCAAGCCAATTGTGTGATGCCTGGGTCCGAAAGTCGGCACGAATTGCAAGATCGGTAGTTGAGTGTCAAGGCTTGATCGCCCCTCATGAGGCGCACCGGTCGCGCCTGTGAATTCGGGGCTTGCTCACATCTGGTCGGCTTCCGACAGTCGGACATTCCCGCCCAATCCCGAGAAGGTCAAGACTTCTTAAAATGTGAAACCCTCTATGAGGTTTGTCAGCAACCTTGGAATCATTGTTGGATGACGCGCTGTCTGGACTGACCAGGGGCCGCGTCTCCGTTAGCACAGCAGCACAGAAACGAGGAACTCTGATGCATCAACGCTCATGGAAGGCCCTCATCGCGGGAGGGGCCGCCCTCACAGTCGGCCTCACCCTCACCGCGTTCGGGGCCCCCACCCACGCGGAAGGCGTCGCAGGAATCACCTCCGAGGCGCGCGCCCAGGACGAGGTCATGAACTACGCGGTCAACCTGCCCGCCACCGCCTCGCGCTACGACTTCAACGCGGCAGTATCCAAGGCCTCGGAAAACGGCGTGGTCCTAGCCCAGTACCCCGAATTCAACTCCTTCTTCGTCCAATCCGTGAAAGCCGCATACGCGCCCGACCTCGGCAAGAGCCTCGTGTCCTCCGGCATCTCCTACGACTCCATCGGCCCCACCCGCTTTAAGACCGTCACCGGCGACGAGGTGCGCACCGAGCAGCCCACGAAGACCGAATCCGAAGAAGCGGCCGTCAACGAGGCAGCCGCCGTCCACGACACCGGCCTGTCCGCCGACTCCCAGCTCAACGACTTCACCCCCGACGAGGGCGACGCCAACGCCTGGGGACTGGCCGCCATCGGCGCGGTCGACGCCCAGCAGGTTGACGTGCCCCGCGAAAAGGTCACAGTCGCCGTCATGGACACCGGCATCGACCCCGACCACCAGGACCTGAAAGACCGCATCGACGCCTCCCGCTCCGTCGGCTGCCAGGTCAACGGCATCCCCAACCAGGACCCCGCCGCCTGGAAGGATGACCACTACCACGGCACGCACGTCGCCGGCACCATCGCCGCCTCCCACAACGCCTACGGCGTCGACGGCGTAGCGCCCGACGCGACCCTCATCGCCATCAAGACATCGAACAAGGCCGGATCCTTCTACCCCGAATACGTGGCCTGCGCCTTCGACTGGGCGGCCGAACACGACGTCGACGTGTCCAACTCCAGCTACTACATGGACCCCTACGCCTTCTGGATGCCCAACGAAGCCTCCCAGGCCGCGGGCCTCGAAGCAGCCTCGCGCGCGGTGCGCTACTCGAAGGAACACGGCGTCGTTAACTTCGCCGCCGAAGGCAACTCGAACGACGACCACGACAACCCGACGACCGACAACGAATCCCCCAACGACGTTGACGGCGCGGCCGTCGAGCGTAACGTCGCGGGCGGCATCGACGTGCCCGCCATGCTGAACGATTCCGTCCTGTCCGTCTCCGCCCTCAAGCTGCCCACCGGTACCGACCCGGCCACCGCCACACTCGAGCGCGCCGGCTTCTCCAACTACGGCAAGAACTCGGTCGACGTGGCGGCCCCCGGCCAGCGCATCTGGTCCACCCTGCCGACCTGGGAGAAGGAGCCGCCCTTCGGCTACCTGTCGGGCACGTCCATGGCCTCCCCGCACGCCGCGGGCGTCGCCGCGCTGATCAAGCAGATCCACCCCGACTACACGGTCGACGAGGTGAGCGCCCTGATGAAGAAGCAGGCTGGCTACACCTTCAACCGCCTCGCCGAACCCACGGACGGCAAGGAATACCGTGGCGCCGGCCTGGTTAACGCCCTGGCGGCAGTCCTGCAGGATCAGCCCCAGCCGATCCTCGGCAGCGTCGAGTACTCCTTCGACGGCGGCACCGACTGGCGTCCCCTGGCTGACGCGCACGTCGGCGGTACCATCTGGGTGCGTGCCACCGTCACTGGCCCCGTCACTAAGGCCACCCTGCAAGTCATGGACAAGGATCCCGTCACGGTCGAAGGCACCGGTGACTTCATTGGCAACCAGGTTGTTCTGCTCGCCGGCCCCTACGACACGGCCTCGCTGATCGGAGAGAATCCTCTCTCATCCGTCACCGTCAGCGCCGAAGGTCGCAACATGGATCCGCGCGCGGATGACGACGTGACTGACTCCGTCCACTTCCACGTCGACGAGTCAGTCCACGAAGGCGGCGCCTGGGTTAACGACGCTGCCGGCTGGAAGTACTGCTACGCGGATAGTACCTGCGCGAAGAACGGCCCCCTTGTCATCGGCGAGGACACCTACTACTTCGATGCCAACGGCCTCATGGTCACCGGCTGGGCCTTCTACAACGACGCCTGGCACTGGATGGGTGCCTCCGGTCGTGCCGCCACTGGGTGGGTCAACGACCGCGGCGCCTGGTACTTCCTCAATGACTCCGGTCAGATGGTGACCGGCTGGACCCAGGTGAATGGCTCCTGGTTCTACCTGACGGACTCCGGCAAGATGGCGTCGGGCTGGACCAAGATCGGCGGCTTCTGGTACTACCTGCAGGATTCCGGCGCGATGGCGACCGGCTGGGTCAAGGACGGTCGCACCTGGTACTACCTGAACGAGTCCGGTCAGATGGTGACCGGTCGCGTCCAGATCGACGGCACGTGGTACACCTTCGGCTCCTCGGGTGCGTTGCGCCCCTGAGCCTCGATTAACGAGGCCGTGGCCCCCTCCCCGGTTACGCGTCCTCGCGCTCGACTGAGAGCTAGATAAAGCGGGCGGGTCCGAACGCATTGTTCGGACCCGCCCCGTCGTCTCTCACAGGTCCCGGGAGAGATCCGGGCGCGCCCCCACGGTGCCCCCGGGGTGCGATGGTTGCTCAACTCAGCGAATCGAAGAGAACCTGCAGGCCCTCACCCATGGTCGGGTGCGCGACGGGCAGGAAGCGCAGCTGCTCGTAGGTCAGGCCTCCGGCCATCGCGACCTGCACGGCTGTGATGACCTCGGAGACGTTCGGGCCGATCAGCGTCGCACCCAGAATCTGATGCGTCTTCGCGTCGACGACTCCCTTCCAGAAGCCCTCGCCCGCGTAGCGCAGCGTCTTAGCGCGCGGGATCGCGGCCGTAGGAATCTTCGCGACCAGGACGTCCAGGCCAGCCTCGCGGGCCTCTCCCTCGGACAGGCCGATACGCGCCAGCTCGGGGGTGGCGAACACGGCGTAGGGGATCGTGCGGCCCCGCGTGGTTGTCGTCGCGTCCTCCAGGGACGCGCCGGTCAGCTGCGCGCGAATGATGCGGAAGTCCGACCAGGACGCATGCGTGAACATGGGGGTGCCCGCGCAGTCCCCGGCAGCCCACACGCCCTCCGCTGAGGTGCGCAGGTGCTCGTCGACCGCGACGAAACCGCGATCGGTCAGCTCAACCCCGGCCTCGTCCAGGCCGATACCATCCGTGTTGGGCACGCGACCCGCGGCCACCAGGACCGACTCGGCCCGCACCGTCGAGCCATCGGACAGCGTCAGCGTCGCCCAGTCGCCCTCGCGCGAAGCCGACTGGGCGCGGCCGCGCACAATCCGCACGCCGGCGGACGTGAGGCCCGCCTCGACGACGCGGGCGGCGTCCTCATCCTCGCGCGGCAGCACGTGATCGCCCGAGGAAATGAGCGTGACGTCCACGCCGAAAGTCGCCATCATCGACGCGAACTCCACGCCGATGTAGCTGGCCCCAATGATCGCCAGGGACGAGGGGAGCTCCTCCAGGCGCAGGATCTCCTCGTTCGTCCACGCTCCCGACTCCCACAGGCCGGGGATCGCGGGACGCGCCGGACGCGAACCCAGGTTGATGAGGACGCGCTCGCCGCGGATCGTGCGCTCGCCGCCCTCCTCCAGGGTGACTGTCACCGTGCGCTCGCCCGTGAAGCGGGCCTCGCCGCGGATGAAGTCCAGGCCAGGGGCCGCGAACATCTTCTCGTGCGCGGCCACCATGGCGCCGACGATGCCCTCCTTGTGGGCGCGGAGCTTAGACAGGTCCACGCGCGCGCCCTGCGTACCGACGATGCCGAACGACGCGTCCGTGCGCGCGTCGCTCAGGCGACGAGCCGAATTCACCAGGGACTTCGTGGGGATGCACGCCACGTTAATGCAGGTCCCGCCAACGAAACGGCGTTCCACCATGGCGACCTTCCAGCCGGCCTTCGCGCGCTCCATCGCCAGAGACTTCCCGGCCTTGCCGCCGCCAACAACCAGCAGGTCGACGGTCTCGATTGCGTTCGTGGACATGGTTCTCCTTGAGTTTGTGAGGTGATGCTATCTAGAACGAATGAACGCCCGTTCTATTCCACAGGGTGAACAGTGTGCGCGTGTTGCTTCTCACCCAGAGAAGGTGTGGTAGCTGTCGATTGGCTGTTGTATTGGAGCGGTGTGTCATAGTGTGGTCCTGCCGTTCGTTGAAAGTGCCTCCGGCATGCTTGAATAGAGCCATGAGGGCTCTAGATATTGGTGATTTCAAAGAGGACGTGGGTGCCGCGCTCGCGCGGGCCTCATCCGGGGAAGTCGTCACGCTCACTGAGGAAGGCCAGCCCGTCGCCGAGCTGGGTCCCGTGCGCATGTCGACCTACCAGCAGTTGCGCGACTTGGGTCTCGAGCGCCCCGCCATGGCGGACCTCGATACTTATCAGATGCCATCCAAAAACCTTCCTGACGGGAGAGGCGTCGTCGGTAAACTGCAGGACTGACGACGTTTGTCACCACGCTCCATGTGCTACCATGTAGCACATGGAGACTGTTGGTATTCGCGAACTGCGTCAAAACGCCTCCCAGGTGGTGGCCAGGGTCGCCGCCGGCGAGGTCATCACCATCACCGATCGCGGCCGCCCGGTCGCGCAGATGAGTCCCCTTGCGAGCTCATCGATCGAGCGCCTCCGCGAGCGCGGGTTGATAACCCCCGCCACTCGGAGCTTTGAGGAGTACTGCGCGTCGACGAAGCCGACGACAGGGCCTCCGCTCAGTCCGGTTCTCCAGCAACTGCGCGACGAAGAACGCTACTAATGGCTCTGTACTTCGACACGTCGGCGCTGGTCAAGCTCATCATCCCCGAGGAGGGGACGGAGGCGCTCGAGACGTTCATCAACCGCGCCGACTGCGGCTTGTGGACCAGTGAACTGTCGCGCACGGAACTGATGCGCGCGTGCGTGCGCCGGGGAGCGGATGCTTCGCAGGTGCGCCAGCTTCTGTGGAGTTTTTCCACGCTGACCTTCGACACTGAGATGTTCGACCTGGCGGGGCGTCTCCTGCCCGTGGAGCTGCGTAGCCTCGACGCGTTGCACCTGGCCGCCGCGCTGTCGATTGGTCGCGATCTCCAAGCCATCGTCACCTACGACAAACGCATGGCGGACGCGGCGCGCAAGAGCGGAATCCCCGTCGAGTCGCCGTGCTGACTCGCTTCCGCCTCCGAGTGAGGCTCCGCGTGCCCGCGCGCACTGTCCGCTAGCTCCGCCGCTTGGCGCGGTTCGTGGGCTCGGCGTGCAGCGGGTCCTCGGGCCACGGGTGCTTGGGGTAGCGCCCGCGCAGCTGCGCGCGCACGTCCCGGTAGGGTCCCATCCAAAACGACGTCAGGTCGGAGGTGACCGCAGCGGGCCTGCCCGCCGGGTCCGTCAAGTGCAGCACCAGGGGCACGCGCCCGTCCACGAGCCGGGGCGTGTCCGTCCACCCGAAGGCCTGCTGGACGCGCAGGGTGAGCACCGGGTGCGGCCCGCTCCAGTCGATGGGACGCGTGCCCCCGGAAGGAATCGGGAGCTTCTCGGGCGCCAGCTCGTCCAGGCGAGCAGCCGCCGGCCACGGCAGCATCGAGCGCAGCGCGTCGAGCATCGACACCTTCGACAGGGGAGTTCCCGACGCGAGGCGCCGCCCCCACGGTGCCAGCCACTGGCGCGCGCTGCCCGCCAGGGCCTGGTCCGACACGTCCGGCCAGGGTGCGCCGAGCGCCTCGTGCAGCGCGCGCATGCGTTCACGCAGGGACGAGGCCTCCTTGCCCCAGCCGAGCTCGCCGAGCCCGCGCGCGGCCAGGTGATCGGCCACCAGCGCGGTCGCTTCCTCCTCGCTCAGGGCGCGGGCGGGAGCGCTTGTTAAGGGGATCGCTCCGAGGGTGCGCGTGCGGGTCGCGCGCAGCACGCCCTTGTCGATCGACGCGTCCGTGCGGGTCGCCAGCAGCGCCGCGCCCGCCGCCAGCGCGTCCTCCTCGCTCAGCGGCACGGCCGCGAGGATGCGCGCGTGGCGCGAGGCCGGGGCGCGGTCGATCGACGCCACGGCCAGCCACTCCTGGCCCTCCAGGGCAGAACCGTCGGGCAGCTCGGCGCCCACGCCCCCGGCCAGAATGTACGCGGACGAGGCCAGGCGGCGCCGCGCGATCCACTGCGGGTAGGCGAGCGCGCAGGTCAGGGCCAATTCGTCCTCGCGGGTGCGCGCGCCCGGCCGCCCCTCCCGGGAGCCGCCCGCACTACGCGCGTTGGAGCGCGGCGACTCGGGGGCGTTGGCGCCGGGCAGGTCGAGCCCCGCCAATTCGTTGTTCGTCAGCCTGGACGCAAGGCGGTTCAGGCGCGCCTCCGTCTCCGTGATCCGGGCCGCCCGGGCGCGGTCGACCCCCGCGTCCCCGCCGCGCCCGAGCCTGCGCTCCGCGCCGCCCAGGTCGGCGCCCGGTGCGCGCACGTCCTCCGACAGGAGGGCCACGAAGCGCGCCGCCTTCGACGCCCCCAGGATCGAGCTCGCCGCCAGGAGGGCCCTGCCGAGCGGCGGGTCCAACGGCAGCGCCGCCAGGGTGCGGCCGAGCGCGGTGGCGGCCCCGGCCTCGTCGATGGCCCCCAGGGAGGACAAACGCTCCCCGGCGGCCTCCCACGTGCCCGCGGGTGGAGCGTCGAGCAGGGCGAGCTCCTCCACTGGCGTGCCCCAGGCGGCGACCTGGAGGCGCGCGTCCGTCAGGTCCTGCGTCGCGATGCCCGGCGCGGACTGCGCGGGCCTGCGCGCCACGTCGACCGAGTCCATGACGCGCACGGCGACGCCCGGGCCGGTGCGCGCGGCTCGGCCCGCACGCTGCTCCAGGCGCGCGAGCGAGGCGGGGACCGTCACCAGGGAAGACAACGAGCGCCCCGCGTCGAAGCGCGGCTCGCGCGCCAGGCCCGCGTCCACCACGACGGACACGCCCGGAACCGTCAGCGAGGACTCCGCAATGGACGTGGAGAGGATGACGCGCCGACCGCTCGCAGGGGTCAGCGCCCGGTCCTGCTCGGCAGCGCTCAGCTGACCGTGCAGCGTCAACACGTCCACTCCGGGCAGGCTCAGCGCCCGGCGCACGGCCTCGATCTCGCCCACGCCCGGCAGGAACACGAGGAGCGACCCCTTAGTGGACGCGACCGTCTCCTCGACCGTGCGCGCCACGTGCGCCAAGAACTCGCGGCGCACACCCACGCGATCGTTCCCGATCGCCCCCACGGCCTCCACGCCGCGCGGCGGGGGAGCGTAACGCAGCTCCAGAGGGTGATAATCGCCCGGAATATCAACGAGCGCAGGTTCCTCGCCCGTCGCCTCGCGCAGCCAGGAAACCGTGCGCGAGGCCTCCAGTGTCGCCGAGGTCAGGGCGATGAACAGGTCCTCGCGCAGCGCCGCACGCGCATCCAAGGCGAAGGCCAGAGCCAGATCCGTGTCCAGGTCGCGCTCGTGAAACTCGTCGATGATGATCCCCGCCACGCCCGGCAGCTCCGGGTCGCGCTGCAGGCGGCGCAGCGCCACGCCCGGCGTCACCATCTCCACGCGCGTGCGCCCACTCACCCGCGAATCCCCGCGCACCGAGTAACCGACCTGTCCCCCCACCTCCTCGCCCAGCAGGCGAGCGATCCTGCGGGCGGCGGCGCGCGCGGCCACCCGGCGCGGCTGGGTGACGAGCACCCGCCCGGCCGAGGCCTCGTACCCCGCCAGCGCGACCGCGACGGCGGGCGGCAGCAGCGTCGTCTTGCCCGTGCCCGGGGGAGCGGTCACCACGGCGCACGCACCCGGGCGCGCCGCCGCCGCAATATCGGCCAGCGCACGCGTCACCGGCAGCTGCGGCGGGTGTGAAACGAGTTCTTCGAGGGTGGGCATGGCTCAATATTCCAGGAGGGAGAGATACTGTGGGCGTGCTTTCATTGCGTGAAGCTGCCGTTTTTTCGCAGCATTTCAACGTCATACCCGGCTTCTGCCTCTGCGACCCACGCATCAATCTGTTCGTCGCTGACAGCTTCCCCGTGAATGGCCTGTTTGTTCATAGACACAGGCTAATACGAAGGTGATGAGGCTGAGGAAGATGGGGCGGCAGAGTAGAATAAAAGCAGTATGACTACGGAGAACACAGCGCCGACGCTCGCGGCGGCCACCCTCGCACACACCACGGGGCGCGTCACCATCC